>CAYZVQ010000023.1:2824-28428 GCA_964481925.1 uncultured Acidimicrobiaceae bacterium | reverse complement strand
CCCTGTTCATCGGGCTCATGAGCGGCGCCTACTCGTCCATTTTCATCGCCTCGCCTATTCTGTCCCTGCTAAAGGAACGCGAACCGCGCTACGTCGAGATACGTAGGCGGCTGGCCGCGTACCCCTCGTCGCGCCAAGTCCTCACCCCGGCCACGGTGGCGGGCGGAGTGCTCCTGGGCTCGGCCCGGACGGCGGGGATGGCGACGGGCACGGGCAGTGGTCCCAGCGGCAGTTCTCCCGGTGGCAGTGGTCCCGGTGGCAGTGGTCCCCGTGGCGGTGGCGGCAGTGCTCGCGCCGGCGCCGTCCAGACCGACATCGCTCCCGGTGGCGGGTGGCGCCGGCCATCGCCCCGCCGGGCCAACGGCGGGGCCGGCAATGTCGGTGTGGGCAATGTCGGTGTGGGCAATGTCGGTGTGGGCAATGGCGGTGTGGGCAATGGCGGCGGCGGGCTCGGGGCCCCGGCCAACGGCGCCCCGCCGGGCACCGACGTGCCGGTCGCCGGCGCGAGCTTCGAGAGCTACGCCGGGCCGATGCGGCCCCGTGCCGATGGTGCCCCTGCCGGCGCGGCAGCTACGGACCATCCCGACCCCGTGGTCCCCGACCTCGTCCTCCCGCCCCTCACCGGCCCTCGGCCGGGCGAAGGTGGTGGCGCCGGGACGAGGGGCACGCAGGACCAAGCCCCAGGGGCGCCGGCCGGGACGACCCCGGGGGCCAAGGTGCCGCCGCGGCCTAGGGGAGCGCCGCCCCGAGCGCGCAAGAAGGCTCCTCGCCGACGCTGACGCCACGGTGCCTGCCGTAGGCGGACCGGTCACGGGCCGGGCCCGTAGTACGCTCGGAGCATGGGGTACGAGGCGGCGCGGATAAAGGACCTGATCAGGGACATACCTGACTTCCCCAAGGCGGGCGTGGTGTTCAAGGACGTCACGCCCCTGTTGGCTGACGCCGAGGGCCTGGCCGGTTGCACCGACGCCCTGGCCGACCGGTTCGCTCACGCCGGGGTCGACAAAGTGATCGGGGTGGAGGCGAGGGGCTTCATAATCGCCGCACCGGTGGCCTACCGCCTGGGCGCCGGGTTTGTGCCCGTGCGCAAGCAGGGCAAGCTACCCTTCCACGTTTATTCGGACACCTACGAGCTGGAGTACGGCACGGACACCCTGGAGGTGCACAGCGATGCTCTGCGCCCGGGCGAAAGGGCCCTGGTGGTGGACGATGTGCTCGCCACCGGTGGCACCGCCGCCGCCACCTGCCGGTTGGTGGGGAAGCTGGGCGCCCAGGTGATCGGCTTCGGCTGCATCCTGGAGCTCGGGTTCCTCGGCGGGCGCAAACGCCTGGAGGGTATAGACGTCGTCGCTCTCGTCAGTTATGAATAGGCCGGGCCATGGACAAGACGGGCCATGGACAAGACGGGCCATGAATAAGACGGGCCATGAATAAGACGGGCCGGCCAGGAGTTATTAACAACGGCGCCGGAGCACCACCGGAGGCTAGCTGCTAAAGGGAAAGGGCCAGTTTTGACAACAGTAGAGCGGTCTTCACGGGGGCGTGCGGCTGCCACTGTTGAGCGCGTCCTGCCATGGCGCCGCCAAGGCCCGTCCACTCCCGACTTCCTCGGGCCTTTGCTGGCGGCATACCGCGAGCGGCATCCCAAGGGCGACTCCAGCCTCATCGTAAAGGCTTACGAAACGGCGGAAAAGGCCCACGACGGCCAGTTCCGACGCTCCGGTGAGGCTTTTATCTCCCACCCGGTGGCCGTCGCCACGGTCCTGGCCGGGCTGGGCATGGACGACGTGACCCTGGCGGCGGCGCTCCTGCATGACTCGGTCGAGGACACGGCGGTCTCCCTGGAGGAGATCGAGGCCGGGTTCGGCCCCATCGTGGCCCAGATAGTGGACGGGGTCACCAAGCTCGAACGGGTCTCGTTCGACTCGCGGGCCGCGGCACAAGCAGCGACGATGCGCAAGATGCTCGTGGCCATGGCGAAGGACCCGAGGGTCCTGCTCATAAAGCTCGGTGACCGCCTGCACAACATGCGCACTGTGGGCGCCATGCCCGAGGCGAGCCAGAAACGCACGGCGCAGGAAACCCTCGACGTTTATGCCCCTCTGGCTCACCGCTTTGGCATTTCGGACATCAAGTGGCAGCTAGAGGACCTCTCCTTCGCCACCCTTCACCCCCGCCGCTACGCCGAGATCGAGCAGATGGTGGCGGCCCGGGCGCCCGAGCGCGACGTCTACCTGGCCCAGGTCATAGAGCAGGTGCAAGAACGCCTGTTGGCCGCCCGTATCGAGGCCCAGGTGACGGGGCGGCCCAAGCACCTCTATTCCATTTACGAAAAGATGGTGCTGAAGAACAAAGAGTTCGACGAGATTTACGACCTCGTCGGTGTGCGGGTGATCGTCAGTTCGGTGAAGGACTGCTGGGCCGCCCTGGGCGCCATCCACGGCACCTGGGCCCCCATCCAGGGCCGGTTCAAGGACTACATAAATACCCCGAAGTTCAACCTCTACCAGTCGCTGCACACCACGGTGGTGAGCGCGCAGGGCAAGCCCCTCGAAGTCCAGATCCGCACCCAGGAGATGCACAACCGGGCCGAACGAGGTATAGCCGCCCACTGGGGCTACAAGGAAAACGCTTCGACCGCCGACGTGGCCTGGCTGCAGAGGATCGTGGACTGGTCGGCCGAGAGCACCGACCCGGCCGAGTTCCTCGAGAGCTTGAAGCTCGACCTGGAGACCGACGAAGTCTTTGTCTTTACTCCCAAAGGCGACGTGGTCGCCCTGCCAGTGGGGGCGACGCCGGTCGATTTCGCCTATTCGATCCACACCGAGGTCGGTCACCGCTGCATCGGGGCCAAGCTCAACGGCCGCCTGGTGCCGCTCGACTCCAAGCTGACCTCGGGCGACAGCGTCGAAATATTCACCTCCAAGGTCCCCTCCGCCGGGCCCAGCCGGGACTGGCTGGACATCGTCGTCACCCCGCGCGCCCGCAACAAGATCCGCCAGTGGTTCAGCCGGGAACGGCGCGAGGACGCCATGGAGACCGGGCGCGAGGAGCTGGTCAAGGCCCTGCGCAAGGAAGGGCTGCCCCTCCAGAAGCTGATGGGCAGTGAGCCGCTGCACAAGATCAGCGAGGCCATGCACTATGCCGACCTGGACGGCCTGTACGCGGCCATCGGCGAGGGCTATGTCTCGGGCCAGTCCGTGGCCCAACGTCTGGCCCGGGAACTGCGGGGTGGGGACCAGGACGTCCAATTGCCCACGACGGTCCGCCAACCGCGCCGCGCCGCCAGCAAACAGGGCATCGGCCTGCATGTCGAGGGCCTCGACGACGTGATGGTGCGCCTGGCCCGTTGCTGCACCCCGGTGCCCGGGGACGAGATCATCGGCTTTGTGACCCGGGGCCGGGGGGTCAGCGTGCACCGCAGCGACTGCGCCAATGCCGCCGCTCTGGCCGCCGGGGAAGTGGGCCGGCTCATCGAGGTGGAGTGGGACAGGGACCGTCCGGGCAGCTTCCTGGCTGCTTTGGAGATGAAGGCACTGGACCGCAGCCGGCTCGGTGTGGATGTGTGGAAGGTGCTTTCCGACCACCACCTCAACATCCTGCGCAGCGAAAGCCACACCGGCGCCGACCGGGTGAGCAAGATGCGCTTCGAGTTCGAGCTGGCCGACCCGGCCCACCTCGAATCAGTGCTCAGCGCCCTCAAGCGCATCGACAGTGTCTACGACGCCTACCGCGCCCTGCCCGGGGCCGGCAACGGCGCCCGAGGGCCGGCTTGACCGCTGACCTCTTCCAGGCCGCGCTCGAACGGCGTCTGGCCACAGAGGGCCCGCTGGCCGCCCGGATGCGGCCGCAAAGTCTCGACGAGATGGTAGGACAAGAACACCTGCTGGCCCCCGGCCGGCCCCTGCGGGCGCTCATTGAAGCCGACCGGCTCAGCTCGGCCGTGCTGTGGGGCCCTCCCGGCACCGGCAAGACCACTTTGGCCCGCCTCATCGCCGGGGCTACCAGGCGGGCGTTCGTGGGCCTGTCCGCCGTCTCCGCCGGCGTCAAGGACGTGAGGGACACCGTGGCGGGGGCCAAGGCCCTCCTGGGCGAGCAGGGGCGGCGCACGGTCTTGTTCCTGGACGAGGTGCACCGCTTCAACCGAGCGCAGCAGGACGCCCTGCTGCCATCGGTGGAGGAGGGCGAGCTCACCCTTATCGGGGCGACCACGGAGAACCCGTATTTCTCGGTCAACGGCCCCCTGCTGTCGCGCAGCACCCTCTTCCGCCTGGAACCGCTGTCCGAAAAGGCCGTCCTGGCGCTGCTGCGCCGGGCCCTCGAGCGCGAGGACGCCCGCGCTCAGGACGAGGCGTTGGAGCTGCTGGCCCGCTTGGTCGAGGGAGATGCAAGGGCGGCTCTCAACGGCCTCGAGGTGGCCCTCGCCCTAGCCGAGGCGGACCAGCGCCACGAGGTGGTTGTCGCCGACATCGAAGCGGCCCGCAGTACCCGCGCCGTGCGCTACGGCGAGGACGAGCACTACGACATCATCAGCGCCTTCATAAAGAGCATCAGGGGCTCTGACGCCGACGCCGGGCTGTACTGGCTGGCGCGCATGCTCGAAGCGGGCGAGGACGCTCGTTTCATCGCCCGGCGCCTAGTCATCCTGGCCAGCGAGGACGTGGGCATGGCCGACCCTCGTTCACTGCTGGTGGCCGACGCCGCCGCCCGGGCCGTGGAGTTCGTGGGCTTGCCCGAGGCGCAGCTCAACCTGGCCCACGCCGTTGTCCACCTGGCCAACGCGCCGAAGTCCAACTCGGTCACGGCCGCCCTCGGCCGGGCCCGGGAGGACGTCGCCTCGCAGGCCGCCGGCGCCGTGCCCAGGCACCTGCGCGACGCTCATTACCCCGGCGCCGCCCGCCTCGGCCACGGGCAGGGATACGTCTACCCCCACAACGAGCCCGGCGGTTGGGTGGCCCAGCAGTACCGGCCCGACCACCTCGAGGGGCGCTCCTATTGGGAGCCCACGGGGCGGGGCGAGGACGTTCGCCGGGAGGCCGGCGGCGGTGCCGGTGGCGCTCAGTAAGCTGGCACGGCGATGCACCTTCCCCTGCTGGCGGCCACCGACGTCGTAGCCGTCGGCGTGACCGTGGTCGCCACGCTGGTCGTGGTGGCCCTGTTGGCGGCGGTCGCCTCTCTGCTACGTGCGGTGCGTGACCTGCGCCACCAAGCGGACTACCTGCGCCGGGAGGCGGGCGAGCTGCTGGACGAGCTCGGCGCCACAGTTCGCGAAGCGGGCCTGGAGGTCGAACGGGTCGAGCGCATGGTCGGCAGCGCAGAGGCTATCAGCGACGCCGTCGGCTCGGCCTCCCGTCTGGTGGGTGGGGCCGTAGCCTCCCCCTTCATCAAGCTCGTGGCGCTGGGGTCCGGGGTGGCCCGGGGCCTTCGGTTGGTCAAGGGCGCGGCTCCGACGGAGCTGGTACCGGCCGGCCGGGACGGCGGTCGCCGGCGCAATCGGGCCCGGGGCCAGATCGGCAGGAGCCAGGCCGGCAGGAACCAGGCCGGCAGGAACCGGGCCGGCAGGAGCGCAACAGGCAGGACCGCGGCAAGTAGGAGCGCGGCAGGCGAGGGCAAGGCCTTGCCCGTCCGGTCGAGCACGCGGTCTGACCCGGGCCCCGGGCTGAGAAGGGTGGCGGCCGGCGAAGGGGCACCCCGCTGATGTTCAAGCGGGTGACGTGGATGGGGGCTGGGCTGGTGACCGGGTTTGTAGCGTCCAAATGGGTCGAGCGCAAGGCTCGGCGCCGCTTGGCTCGTTACTTCCCCTCCCATCAGCTCCCGTCGCGTTACTTCCCGTCCGGACAGCCACCGCTGAACACCGGGGCTGAGCTGGCCGACAAGGCTCGGGAACTTGCCGTCGCCAAGATCGCCGACCTGCGCGCCGCCGTCGATGAGGGGCGCAGCACTATGGTCGCCCGGGAAGCCGAGCTGCGCCGGCAGTGGAAGCTGGCCGAGCCCGGGGAGCAGCGGTATGGAGGCAAAGCAGATGGAGCCTGGGCCAAACAACGCAGTGGCCGGTAAGCAGGTCGTCGTTACCGGCGGCACCAATGGGATCGGCTTGGCGGCAGCCGAGGCTCTCGCCGCCCGGGGCGCCAACCTGGCCCTGGTGGCACGGGACAAGGACCGGGGGGAGGCGGCGGCTGCCCGCGCCCGCGCCGCGAGCTCTGGGGGGGTGGTCGACGTGGTGGTGGCCGACCTCAGCTCGCAGGCCGACGTCCGCCGGCTGGCGGCGGAGATCGGCTCACGCTACGACCGGGTAGATATCCTCGTGAACAACGCCGGGGCGCTTTTCGCCTCCCGGCAATTGACCGTCGACGGCATCGAAAAGACGTGGGCCGTGAACCATCTGGCGCCGTTCCTGTTGACGGCCCTGTTATCGGAGAAACTGCGCCTTTCGGCTCCTGCCCGGGTCATAACGACGGCGTCGGACGCGGCCAAAAATGCCCAGATCCCCTTCGACGACCTCGATGGTGCCGCCGCCTACAGCCATGGCGTCGGTTCGGGGCGCGGGTTCCGCCGCTATGGCCAAACGAAACTGGCCAACATCGTGTTCACGTCCGAACTGTCCCGGCGCCTACAGGGCTCGGGCGTCACTGCTTACAGTTTCCATCCCGGGACCGTTGCCACCAACTTCAACCACAACAACGGGGCGTTGATGAGCCTGGCCATGGCGATCATAAAGCCGTTCTCCCGTTCTCCCGCCAAGGGCGCCGAGACGCTGGTATGGCTGGCCGAGGCGCCCGACGCCGTACTGGAAAGTGGTGGTTTCTACTTCGACAAGAAGAAGGTCCCGGTGCCGGCCGGCGCCGCCGTGGAGGGTGTCGGGGCGCGGCTTTGGGAGCTGAGCGAAAACCAGGTGGAGGGTACAGCGCCTCGAGAGCCAGTTAGACCAGGCCCCGGTTAGGCCGCAGTTGCTTTCCGGGCCCGCCAGGTCACGGCTTCATCCCCAGGTCTGACTTAGCTGAGCCTAAAACGGGTAGGTATTCCCTCGTGGGGTATGACGCGGCCAACTTCTGGCGGGCCCGGGTCGCGGCTGGGGGGCCCGAGGCGCATCCGGCGATGGCCCCGCTCGAGCCTCCGGTGCACAAG
Organism: uncultured Acidimicrobiaceae bacterium; assembly: GCA_964481925.1. Classification (GTDB taxonomy): domain Bacteria; phylum Actinomycetota; class Acidimicrobiia; order Acidimicrobiales; family Palsa-688; genus Fen-671. The sequence continues at coordinate 21,303 of CAYZVQ010000023.1, read as the reverse complement.
GCCGCGATGATCACGCAAGCGCTTGGGCCGTGCCTGGAACCGGCGGAGCCAGGCTAGCCAAGATCCTCAGAAAAAGTTACCGCAAGCGCTTGCGCACCGATGGGCCGTTGGCTACCATCACCCTTCGGGATGCCCGGCCCGGGGAGGGTTGGGCTTAGGGGGAGCCGAGGGGTGGGATGGCCAAGGCGACGATTGAGGAGGTAGCCAGCTTGGCCGGCGTTTCCCCCTCGAGCGTGTCCCGGTCCCTGCGTGATGCCGGTGGCGTGTCGGCCAAGACGACAGAGCGTGTCAGAGCCGCCGCCGAACAGCTTGGCTACAGCGTTTCGCCGGCCGCCTCTCGCCTGGCTACCGGGCGCACGGGCACGGTAGCCATAGTGATGCCCAACCTGACTAGGTGGTTTTTTGCCGAGCTGCTCGGCGGGGTCGAGCAAGTGGTGCGGGAAGCCGGGCTCGACCTGTTGGTCCACCATTTGGGCGATACCGAGACCCGTCAGGGCTACTTCTCCTCCGGCCTCCTGCGTAAGCGGGTCGACGGCGTGCTGCTGGTCACGCTGGCTCTGACCGACCCCGAGGTCGACGCCGTAAGGGCGCTCGACGTCCCGGTGTGCATGGTAGGGACGGACGTCGAGGGCTTTTCCAGCATCCGGATAGACGACGTGGAAGCCGCCGCCACCGCCGTCCGCCACCTCTTGAACCTCGGCCACAGACGGATCGGGCTGATATCGGGGGCCCCCGACGAGCCCATGCACTTCACGGTGCCCGTGCACCGTCGTGTCGGTTACCGCGTCGCGTTGGAAACGGCCGGCGTCCCCCCTGACCGGGATCTGGAAGTGCACGGGGACTTCACCATCGGGGGCGGTGACGACGCCACTGTCCAACTGCTCGGCCGCAGCCGGCTGCCCACGGCCATCTTCGCCGAATCCGATGAGATGGCCTTCGGCGCCCTGCGGGCACTGCGGCGCGTGGGCCTTCGGGTGCCGGCCGACATTTCCCTGGTCGGCTTCGACGACCACCCCATGGCCGAATATTTCGATCTCACGACAATCTCCCAGGACGTTCGCGACCAGGGCCGCCAGGCCGCCCAGCAGCTCATTCGCGCTGTATCCCGGCCCGGCGAGGTGCCCGCGAAACAGCTCCGGGCCCCTACCCGGCTGGTCGTGCGGGGCACGACCGCGGTACTCGGGCCCGAGCACCCGTGGTCGCCGGCACCTGGCCGGGCCCGCGTCGACCGCGTGGCCGCGGACAAGAACGGCGGAGAAAGGGACGGCCCCTCCAAGGGCCGCACCAGGCTCCTACCCCGCGCCCTCTCCTCACAGCCGGCGAGGGACAAGAAAGAAAGGAGAAGCCAGCATCCGCTGGCAACGTAAACGTCCGTCAGGGCGATCCTGTAGCCCCCGAACAGCATTGGATTTGAGACACCAAATGAAAGGAGAAAGGCAAAATAATGAAGCCTTTGCTAATGAAGAGCCCAGCTAGGCGTAAGGGCGCGCCGCACAGGACCACCGGTTCCCGGATCCTGGCAACATCTGCTATCGCCATGAGCGTGGCCGCCTTCGCCGCCGCACCCAGCGCCTCGGCCACCGCCAAGAACGCTTCGTCCGTGACCACCATCACCTGGTGGGCCAGCCCCATATCGACCAGCGGGCCGGACCTGCGCAAGGTACTGATCGCCGACTTCGAAAAGGCCTATCCCAACATTAAGGTCAACCTGCAGACAGCTCCCACCGACACCGACACCAACCGGGCCGACCTGGTGACCACCATTTCCGGTGGCGCCAACACGCCTGACGTGTTCATGGGCGACGTCATCTGGCCCGGTCAGTTCGGGGCCCACTCTTTGGCCCTTTCGCTCACCAAGGTCATGCCCAAGAGCTTCTTCTCTCGCTTTGCCTCCGGCTTGGTGGCCGGTGCCACCTACAACGGCCAGGTTTACGGGGCACCCTTCTTTCAGGACCAGGGCTTCCTCTACTACCGCACCGACCTGTTGAAAGCGGCCGGCATGGCCGTGCCCACGACGTGGCAGCAGCTGCAGACAGACGCCGTCACCCTGGTCAAAGCCAATAAGGTCAAGTACGGCTTCGTCTGGGAAGGCGACGCCTACGAGGGCGGCACCTGCGACTTCATGGAGTACTACGCCGACACCGGTGGCCAAGTGCTCAACGCCAGCGACAGCGCCTCGGTGCTGAACCTCGCCGACGTGACCAAGGTCCTCACCTTCATGCGCGGCTTGGTCACTTCGGGAGCCTCGCCCCAGGCCGTGGACACGTTCCAGGAGCCCGAAGCGGCCGCCGCCTTCCAGGACGGGGACGCCGCCTTCATACGCAACTGGGATTACCAGTACGCGGCCGCCCAGGCCAAGGGCTCTGACGTTATTGGCAAAGTGGGAGTTGCCCCGCTACCGACCTTTGCCGGTGGCGAGGCGTACCCGGGCTACTCCAACATCGGGGGCTGGAACCTCTACATCAACCCCCATTCGAAGAACGTCAGCGCCGACACCAGCTTCATCAACTACATGACCGGGACAGCAGCCGAGACAGTTATGGCTACCCAGTTCTCGGAGATCCCCACTAACGCCGCCGTGCGGGCCAACCCCGCCGTAGCGCGGCTCAACCCCCCCTTCGCCGTTTTGGCCAAGACGAGGCTCGTCCCCCGCCCGGCGCAGAACCCCAACTACCCTAAGATTTCCCAAGCCATCTACACCAATATGAACTCGGCCCTGGCCGGATCGACCAGCCCGAGCAAGGCAGCCACCGACATGGCCAGCCAATTGTCAGCCGCTCTCGGCTCGAGCGGACTGTAAAACAACAGGTACGGCCGCCGGTGGCCTCAGTGCCACCGGCGGCCCTCCCGCCACGCCGAGGAGGACATGTTGGCACCTACCGAGATAGCGCCCGGCCCGCCGGCCACGCTCCCCGGGCCCCCACGGGTGAGCCACGAGGACTTGATCCGCCGCAACCTGGCTCGCCTTGGCTGGGGCTTCACTGCCCCGGCCTTGATTGTGATCGCGGCCTTTACGATTTTCCCCATTCTTTTTTCCATCATCGTCTCGTTCGAGAAGGTGAACGTCTCCGGTTCCGGTTTCAGCTTTAGCGGCCTCACCGCGTCCAATTACTCCATCGTGATAAAAGCCGCCCTGTGGCACCACGCTTTGTGGTTTACCACCCTCTACACCGTGGTGACGGTGCTGTCTGAAATCGTCCTGGGCACGCTCTTCGCCCTGGTGCTGGAACGGCTCACCGCCGGACGCGGGCCGATGATGGCCCTTTTGCTCATACCCTGGTCGTTGATCACGGTGGTCTCCGCCGAGTTGTGGGGGTACATCTACAATTCCAGCTACGGCCTGCTGGAAGGCCTCTTCCCCAACGTGCTGGGGCACCCGTTTTCGGCCACCATCGCTCTTATGGTGGCCGACATCTGGAAGACCACCCCGTTTGTGACGATAATCGTTCTCGCCGGACTGGTCATGATCCCTACGGAGCTGTTTGAGGCCTCTGAGGTCGACGGGGCCGGCGGGTGGAAGACTTTCTGGCGCGTAACCTTGCCGCTCCTGCGCCCGACGCTCGGCATCGCCGTGTTGTTCCGGGTCCTACAGGCGTTCGGTTTGTTCGACCTCCCGTACGTGCTCACCACTGGAGGCCCGGGCACCTCCACCGAGTCCCTGGCCATGCTGGCCTATAACACCATGTTCACCGACTTGGACTTCGGTCCGGGGACGGCCGTAGCCACCAGCACCGCTTTGATCGTGTTGGTGATGTCCTTGGTATTCCTGCGGGTCTTCAAGGCCCAGGTAGGGAAGGAGACGCCCAATGCGTAACCGCACCCGTCATGGTTGGAGGCGCTGGGTCAACTGGGTCAACTTCTTTTCCCTCCTGATCGCCCTGTTCGTGCTCCTGCCCATGTACTGGCTAGTGACCTCGAGCTTCAAGACGACCGCCAGCGTGGGGTCGAGCCCGCCGCAGTACTTCCCGATCCCGGTCACTACGTCCAACTATCAGGTCGCCTTCGGCGACTACACGTTCGGCCGCTACATTCTCAACTCCGTCATAGTTGCCTGCTGCGCCACCACCCTCGTGCTCGTCCTGGGCATCCTGGCCGGTTACGCGTTGGGGCGCCTACCAGTGCGGGGCAAATACCCGATGATGGTCACCCTGCTCATGATCTCGGTGTTCCCCCAGATCGCCGTGATCGCCCCGCTTTACCTGATCATGCGTGACCTGGGTTGGCTCAACAGCTACGAGGCGCTCATTTTCCCGTACACCGCCTTTAACCTTCCCTTCGCCATATGGATCCTGCGTAATTACTTCCTTGGGATCTCGATGTCGATGGAGGAGAGCGCCCGCGTCGATGGGGCGGGACCGGTACGCACATTAGTGTCGGTAATCGTCCCCCAGGTGAAGCCGGGCATCTTTACCGCCGGTGTGTTCACTTTCACCGCCTGCTGGACGGAGTTCTTGATGGCGTTGTCGTTCAACATCGAGAACAACTTCCGCACCGTCCCGGTGGGGATCGCCACGTTCGGGTCCCAGTTCACCGTTCCCTACGGCACAATATTCGCCGCCAGCGTGGTCGCCGTGGTACCGATCGCCATCCTGGTGCTCGTGTTCCGCAAGTCGGTCGTCTCTGGGCTGACTGCGGGAGCGGTAAAGGGATGACCTGTCCCGGCGCCGGGTACTTGCTGGGATGACGGCCCGTTAACTCACAAGCTGTGACCAAAGAGACCTTGACCGACAACGAAATCGACGCCCGGGCCGAGGATTGGCACGACGACCTCGCCTCTGCTTTAGCCGGCCTGTACCCGCAACAGGCACGGGCCGTTCATACTGCCGTGGTGGCCCGGGCCACCGCCTCCGCCCGTGCCCGGGGCGCGCCCCTGGTTGCCCTCGACCGCCGCCGCGAACGGGACCCCGAGTGGTACCTGCGACCGGGGCGGGTCGGTTATGCCGCCTATGCCAACCGTTTCGGGGGAGACCTACAAGGTATTGGCCGGCGCATCGGTTACCTGCGCGAGCTGGGCGTGGATGTCCTGCACCTGATGTCGGTACTTCACAGCCGGGCCGGTGACAGCGACGGCGGCTACGCCATAGACGACTACCGGAACCCTGATCCGCGTCTGGGCACCCTGGCCGACCTCGAAGGGCTGATCGGTTCCCTGCATGACGCCGGCATCAGCACCTGTCTCGACCTGGTCATGAACCACACCAGCTCCGAGCACCAGTGGGCCGTCCAGGCCCGCCTGGGATCCGCCTACCACCGTGGCCTGTACCTGGCCTTCGCCGACCGCACCGTGCCCGATACCTACGAAGCGACCCTGCCCGAGGTCTTCCCAACAATGTCGCCGGGCAACTTCACCTGGGTGGAGGAGATGCAGGCGTGGGTGTGGACAACATTCAGGGACTTCCAGTGGGATCTCAATTGGGCCAACCCGGATGTCCTGGTGGAAATGACCGATGTCCTGCTGCACCTGGCTAACTTGGGCGTAGACGTCATCCGGCTCGACGCCGTGGCATTTACGTGGAAGCGCGTGGGCACTAACTGCCAGAACCAACCCGAGGCCCACCTGATCGCCCAGGCGCTGCGAGCCGCACTGGGGATCGCCGCCCCGGCCAGCATCCTGCTGGCCGAAGCCATCGTCGGCCCCGACGACCTGGTCCCCTACCTGGGCAAGCATGAACGCCAGCGGCGCGAGTGCCAGTTGGCTTACCACAACCAGCTCATGGTGCAGGGATGGTCCATGCTCGCCAGCCGCGACTCCACCCTGGCCACGACCGCTCTGGCCCGGCTACCCCAACCGCCTCCAGGGACGACGTGGCTCACATATGTGCGTTGCCACGACGATATCGGCTGGGCCGTTTCCGACCGGGATACGGCCGCCGTGGGCTTGGACGGCGCCGCTCACCGCCGGTTCCTGGCTGAGTTTTACCGGGGCGACTTCCCCCTGTCGTTCGGTCGCGGTACCGCCTTCTCAGCCAACCCCCAGACCGGTGACGAGCGTACCTGCGGCATGACCTCCACCCTCAGTGGCGTCGCCGCCGGGTTGGAGGCGGGCGATGACGTACAGGTCGACAACGGCATCGCTCGCCTGTTGTTGCTTTACGCTCTCGCCTTCGGTTTCGGAGGGGTGCCCATGATCTACATGGGCGACGAGCTCGGGCTCGGTGATGACAAGAGCCATCAGCTCGACCCGCAGCGTGCCGGTGACAGCCGTTGGAACCACCGCCCGGCGATGGACGAGGACCGGGTGGCCGAGCGCAATGACATCCAAACCGTGGCCGGGGCCGTATGGGCCGGCTTCCGCCGCCTGGCCAGCGCCCGCAAGTCGTGCCGGGCCTTGCACGGCAGCGGCACGGTCGAGGTCATTGACAGCGGCGACCGGCGCGTGTTCGCCTGGGCTCGCCGTCACCCCCGTTTCGGTCCCTTGCTGGGGCTGGCGAACGTCTCCGATCAAACCGTCCACGCCGCACCAGCCCTCCTCGGCGCCCTGGACCTGGGGCCGGTCGTCGACCTGCTCGACCCCCAAGCAGAACACCTGTTGACCCTGGGCCCGTTCCGTGTGCGCTGGCTCAGCGGCGACCGGTCGTACCGTACATCGCCGGCCCCCTCTTAGAGGTCCTGGCAGTACCAAAAAGGCGAGCCTACGCGGCAGGCGGCGTACTCGAGGGCGTGCTCCTGGGCATGGTCGATCCTCATCAGGCCCAGTTGGCGCCGGCGGACGGGTGGGAAAGTTGGACGACGTACCAGGTGTGGGCGATACCTTCGCCTTTCACGGTGCCCGCGCTGTCGTGCCTGAACGTGTACAGAGGTTTGCCGTGCCAGGTGACCTGGCGCCCGCTCGGCCCTGAGACCGTGCCCAGACCGCTTATGTCGCTGCTCAGTTGAGCCATGGCCTCGCCCGTGGGGAGGATGAGAGGAGGCCAGGTGACGAGGCAGGCGCCCGTGCAGGCCCAGTGCGACGGGTCGTCAGCCCTGTTGAAATACAGGGCCAGGCCTTTTTGGTCCACCAGGATCTTGCCGTACTTGTGGGCCGTGGTCGTCCTCACGAGGACCTTGGCCCCGATCTCGGCCGGGCGGCGACCAAGCGGCGCCGCGCCAGCGGGCGCCGGGGCCGCGGTCAGAGCCAGCGCCGCGGCGGCCACCAGCGCGGCTGCGGCAACACGCGCAGCAGTGGCAACAGGCGCGGCGGTGACGGCCATTGCCGTCACCATGCCCGACGGGGCCGTGGCGGGTGTCGTACGTTTCATGCGTGGCTCCTTTGCCGACCATTGTTCTCTCGCCCCCAGGGCAGGCTAAGGCGCCGACAATCTATTCCGACCGCCGCCACGTACCCCGTACGTGAGCCGAAAAGACATCGGTGAGCCCGGTGCGTCCGACGAGGCCCTCTTGGCGGGGATGGGCGTGGGCGACGAACGCGCCGGCGTGGCCTTTGTCCGCCGCTACCAGCGACGGGTTTTCGGCCTGGCCCTGAGCATGGTGGGCGATGCCGCCCTGGCTGAGGACATCGCTCAGGAGGCCTTCCTGCGGGCCTGGCGCCATGCCCTGGTGTTCGACCGCCGCCGAGGCTCGGTCGGCACCTGGATCCTCACCATCACCCGCAACCTGGCCATCGACGCCCTTCGCCTGCGACGCCCGGTGGTGACCGACCCGGCCGACTCGATGTGGGCCAGCCTGGCCGCCGGCGCCGCCTCGCCCGAGGACAGGGCCGAGACGTCCGACCTGCAGGGGCGTATCTCGAGGTCCCTGGCCTCGCTGCCGCCCGAGCAGAGCCGGGCGCTGGTGCTGGCGGCCGTTTACGGCTACACCGCGGTCGAGATCAGCCAGGTCGAGTCCGTCCCCCTCGGTACGGCGAAGACCCGTGTCCGGCGGGGCCTGCAGAAACTGCGGGCCTCGGAACCGGTCCGCGAGCTGGCCGGGGGCGCCCAGGACCTGACGGGTACCCGGGACCTGACGGGTACCCGGGACCTGACGGGTTCGCGGGACGTGACGGGCAGCCGCTCGGGGCGGCCCCTCGACCTGAGGGGGCCCGACGACGTGGCCAAAGGCGGTGCACAGCCGTGAAGGACCACGCCGACGGGTACCCCGACGACGCTGGGGACGACGTGGGGGGAGCGCCCGGCCAAGGGTTGCCGCCGGCGTGCGCCGCCATCGACCCCGACCTGGCCGAACTGGCGCTCGGCGCCCTCACCGGCAAGGACAGGGTGGCTGCTCTGGCCCACCTGGAGGAGTGCGCCCGCTGCTCCGCCGAAGTCGACGAGCTCGCCGCGGCCGCCGACCAGCTGCTCCATCTGGCCCCCGCCGTCGAGCCCCCGGTCGGCTTCGAGGCGCGCGTCTTCGAACGCCTGGGGCTGCGCCCCGGCCCCGTGGGCTGGCGGTCATGGTCCATCTGGAGGCCCAAGCTCGGCCTTGCCGTAGCGGCGGCCGCCGTCGTGGTGGCGTTCGGGCTCGGGGCTTTGCTCGGTTACGGGACGAGCGGCGCCAGCCGGGCCCGTTCTCCCGCGGCGGTCGCCGCCGGCGAGCCCCTCCACGTCGCCGCCCTGTACGCCAGGGGCCGGGCCGTCGGGCGGGTGATGGTCTACGCCGGCAACCCGACGTGGCTCTTCATGTACATGGACGACGCCAGCTGGCAGGGGACCCTGCGCTGCGAGGTCGTCCTCGACCAGGGCCCTCCCGTGGTACTGGGGCAGTTCTGGCTGTCGGGGGGCAAGGGAGCGTGGGCGGCCAGTGTGGCCCAGCCCGCCGGGCGCCTGAGCCAGGCCCGGGTCGTGGGGCCCACCGGCAAGGTCCTGGCCTCGGCCAACCTCTCCTGAGGGGGCGGCGCGCCCCGAGTTCCAGTCGGGGCCGGCCCGGGCAGTAACCTTGAGGGGTATGGATGCCAACGGGCTTCGTCGCGCCTTTGTGGACTTCTTCGTGGCGCGTGGCCACACTGAGGTCCCCTCGGCCGGGCTCGTACCGCACCACCCGCGGGCGCCCCTGTTCACCAATGCGGGCATGAACCAGTTCATCCCCTACTTCCTGGGCGAGGAGATCCCCCCCTACCGCCGTGCCGTCAGCTCGCAAAAGTGCGTGCGGGTGCGGGGCAAGCACGACGACATCGAACAGGTCGGCCGTACGCCCAAGCACGCCACGTTTTTCGAGATGCTGGGGAATTTCAGTTTCGGGGACTATTTCAAGCACGATGCCATTGTCTGGGGCTGGGAACTGCTGACCGAGGTACTGGGCCTCGATGGTGACCGCTTGTGGGTGACGGTCTTCGACGACGACGACGAGGCGGCCGATATTTGGGTGGACGTGGTGGGCGTCCCCCGCAGCCGCATACAGCGGACCGGTGAAGACAATTTCTGGGAAATGGGTGACACCGGCCCGTGCGGGCCGTGCTCGGAGCTGCATTTTGACCGGGGCCCGGAGTGGGGCGCCGGCGGCGGGCCGGTGGGCGGCGGTGAGGCGCGCTTCGTCGAATTGTGGAACCTCGTTTTCCAGACTTATGACCGTCAGCCCTCCGGCGAGCTCGTACCCCTCCCCAAGCCCTGCATCGACACCGGCGCCGGTTTCGAGCGCATGCTGACGGTCCTCCAGGACGTCCCTTCTCTGTGGGAAACCGACGTCTTACGGCCGCTCGTTGCCCGCGCCGAGCAACTGACGGGCCGGCGCTATGGCGACGACGCCGAGGTCGACGTGGCCCTGCGGGTGGTGGCCGATCATGCCCGGACGTTTTCGTTCATGATCTCCGACGGGGTGTTCCCCTCCAACGAGGACCGCGGTTACGTGCTGCGCCGGATAATACGACGCGCCGTCCTACGGGCGAACCTGTTGGGCACGACGAGGCCCGTGTGCCCGGGCTTGGTGGAGGCCGTGGTGGAGGTCATGGGCGAGGCCTATCCCGACCTGGCTGCCAACGCCGATTTTGTCTCCGGGGTGGCGGCGCGCGAAGAGGAGCGCTTCCGGGCGAGCCTGCGCTCGGGCATGGCCCTGCTCGAAGCCGAGCTTGCCGGGGGCGAGGTGATCGGGGGCGAGACCGCCTTCAAGTTGCACGATACCCACGGTTTTCCTATCGAACTTACGAGGGAGATCGCCGCCGGGAGAGGGGCCGGCGTGGACGACGAAAGCTTCGGCTTGGCCATGCAGCGCCAACGCGAGCAGTCCCGCGAGGCGGGCAGGGGCAAACCGGGAAGCGACCAGGCCAACCTGCCTGCTTACCGTGAGATCGTGGAGCAGTTCGGCCCCACGCTGTTCACGGGGTACACCGCCCTGGAGGGCCGGGCGCGCGTGCTGGCCGTGCTGGAGGGCGACAAAAAGGGCGCGGTGGAGGTATTTGTCGACCGCACACCGTTTTATGCCGAGTCGGGTGGGCAGGTCGGCGATACGGGGACGATTTCTACCTCCACCGGGTCCGCTCTCGTCATCGAGACCACCGCCGCCCTCCCCGGCCTCCACCGCCACGTGGCTGTCATCGACGAGGGCCATATCACCGCCGGCCAGGAGGCCGAGGTCGCCGTGGACTTCGAGCGCCGGGCGGCCATCCGGCGCAACCACACCGGCACCCACTTGCTGCACTGGGCGCTACGGGAGGTCCTGGGCACCCACGTGAAGCAGCAGGGGTCGCTCGTGGCCCCCGACCGCCTGCGCTTCGACTTCACCCACTACGCCCCCGTGACCCGGGCCGAGATGGACAAGATCGAGGACCTGGTGAACACGCAGATCCTGGGCGACATGGAGGTCGTGACCGAGGAGCTGCCCCGGACCGAGGCGGAGGCCAAGGGAGCCATCGCCTTCTTCGGGGACAAGTACGGCGAGCGGGTGCGGGTGGTGCACGCCGGCCAGCGCTCGGTCGAGCTGTGCGGGGGTACGCACGTCGACAGGCTGGGCATGATCGGCCCGGTCGAGGTCGTCTCGGAGAGCTCGATCGGTTCCAACCTGCGCCGGGTGGAGGCCCTGACCGGTACGGCCACGTTGCAACGACTACGGGCCAACGAAGAGCGCCTGGCTCATGCGGCGGGCCTGTTGAAGGCGACGCCCGAGGAACTGGGCGCGGCCATAGAGCGTCGCCTGGCGGAGCTGCGAGAGCTCCAGGACCAGCTGAAGGCCACGCGCCAAGCCGGTGCCGCGGGCGAGGCGGCCGGCCTGGCGGCCAAAGCCGTCGATGGCACCGTCGTCGCCCGTCGGGACGGGCTGGACGCCGACGCGCTGCGCGAACTGGCGCAGGCGGTGCTGGGCCGGCCGGGGACCCGGGCGGTGGTGCTCGGGGGCAGCCCCGAAGCAGGCAAGGTGGCTCTGGTGGCGGCAGTCGAAAAGGGTTTCGCGGTACCGGCGCCCGAGCTCGTCTCCGGTGCGGCCCGGCTGGTGGGCGGGGGCGGGGGCGGTCGCAACCCCGAGCTGGCCCTGGCCGGGGGCCGCGATGTCGCTCGCCTGGACGAGGCCCTGGAGACGGTGAAGGCCCGGTTACAGGGGCCGGGCGCACCGGGCGGAGGTAGCTGAGTGGACCGCGCCATCGAAGAGACCACGGCCGACGAACGGCGGGCAACCACGGGGCGTGTGCTCGGCATCGACCTCGGGAGCCGGCGCATCGGTGTGGCCGTCTCTGATGACGGCCGGCGCGTGGCCAGTGCCCTGACCGTGCTGAGCAGGGCAGAGTCGCACGGCCAGGACCACGGGCGGTTGGCGGTCGTCGTCGCCGAGACGGGTGCCGCCATGGTGGTCGTCGGCCTGCCGTTGTCGCTGTCTGGCGGGGCCGGACCGGCCGCCCAGGCCGTCATGGCCGAGGTGACCGAGATGCGTGACGTCCTGGACGTGCCCGTCGAGTGCTGCGACGAGCGCTACAGCACGGTCATCGCCGGCCGCGCCCTGGCCGCCGGTGGTCGTCGGCCCGCCGCCCGCCGGGCGGTCGTCGACAAGGTGGCGGCGGCCGCCATCCTCCAGACGTGGCTCGACCGCCAGCGGGACTGGCCGTGGCCGCAAGCAGGTCCGGCCACCCCGGCTCAGTGAGCCCGGGCGACCCGCTGGGGGGCCCCACGCCAAGTCCAGGGCCTTCCGGCCCGGAGACGGCCCCAGTGGCAGCACCAGTGGCGGCACCGGGGGGGCGAGCGTCGGACGGCGACGTTGACAGCCGCCGTGACGAGCTCGCACAGGGGACCGGGCCCGAAGACGGCGAAGATGCGGAAAATGACGAAGATGCGGAAAATGACGCAGGCTACGCGCCCCTAGGACCGGGCCATGAGCCTGATGAAGAGGGCTACCAGCCGGAGGGCTTCGACGTCGCGGGCTACAGCCCCGCCGACGACTGGGACCCGCTGGCCGGGTACGAGGAGGCCGAGGGCTACGAAGCCGAGGGGTACGAGGGCGAGGGAGAGTACGAGGACCTGGGCCCCGAAGGAGCGGGCGCCGAGGGGTACGAGGGCGCCGAGGGGTACGAGGGCGCCGAGGGGTACGAGGGCGAGGGTGAGTACGGCGCGGGCTACGACGAGGAGGGCGGCGGGCCGGGCACTGAGGACCTGGGCGCCCGCCCCGTCGTGGTGGCCCGCCGCCGCCACCGGGTGCTCAAAGTGGTGGGGGCCGTGGTGGTGGTGCTGGTCGTCGCCGGCATCCTCGGGTTCGTCCACATCAGCAACGAGGTGAACCCGCCCGGCAAGCCGGGACGCACGGTCACGGTCATAGTGCCGGCGGGCGCCTCGACCATGCAGATCGCCGACCTGCTGGCCAAGGCGGGCGTGATCCACGGCCCGACCGTGTTCGAGGTGTACTTGAAGATCGAAGCCGCTGGCTCCTTGCTGCCCGGCACTTACCACCTGGCTACGAACGAGCCCTACGCGAGGGCGGCGGCGGCGCTGGAGAACGGCCCGGTGCTGGTGGTCGAGCCGCTCGTCGTGCCCGAGGGGTACACGGTCCGCCAGATGGCGGCGGCCCTCGGCCGGCTCCGGATAGGCGTGTCGTCCGCGGGGTTCGAGACCGCCGCTACGAGCGGCCAGGTGCGCTCGCCCTACGAGCCGGCGACGACCAACAACCTGGAGGGGCTGCTCTTCCCGGCCACCTACCCGGTACGCCAAGGCGAGGCACCCGACGACTTGGTGCAGTACATGGTCGACACGTTCGACTCTCACGCCACCCAGCTCGGGTTGGCGGCGGGGGCCAAGAGGCTTCATTACAGCCCCTACCAGATCGTGACCGTGGCCTCGATCGTCGAACGGGAGGCCAAGCTCGAAGTCGACCGAGGACCGATCGCCTCGATCATCTACAACCGCTTGGCCCGGGGCATGCCTATCGGGGCCGAGTCGACGCTGCTGTACGCGCTCGGGGACCCGCGAGGCAACGTCGACATAACCCAGCCCAACCCCTACAACACCCTGGTCAACAAGGGCCTGCCGCCGACCCCGATAGCCAACCCCGGCATACCCTCGCTCAAGGCGGCCATTGACCCGCCGCGCACGAGCTACCTGTACTGGGTCGAGATCAACCCGGACGGCAAGATGGGCTACGCGTCCACCACCGCCGGGTTCCACCAGCTACAGCGAGAGTGCCGGGTGGTGCACCTGTGCTGAGCGGCGGGGGGCGCCGGGCCCCGGCCCGAGTGCGGCGGGGCCGGTGGCCGGCGGCCACGACCGTGGTGGTGGGGGTTATAGGCGACCCGGTCGACCACTCGCTTTCGCCCGTGCTGCACAACGCCGCCTTTGCCGAGCTGGGCCTGGACTGGGCCTACGTCGCCTTCCCTGTCCCCTCGGGGCGAGCGCGGGCGGCCGTGGCGTCGATGGTGGACCTCGGGATCAGAGGGCTTTCGGTGACCATGCCCCACAAGACGGGCGCGGCCGAGGCGTGCCAACGGTTGAGCCCGGTGGCGCAACGCCTGGGCGTGGTCAACACCGTCACCAACGTGGGTGGCGAACTGGTGGGCGACAGTACCGACGGCGCCGGGTTCGTAGACTCGTTGGCCGACCTCGGCTGGTCACCGGAGGCCAAGCGCTGCCTCGTCCTCGGCTCCGGGGGGGCCGCCCGGGCGGTGGTCCTGGCCCTGGCCGAGGCCGGCGCCGGCTGCGTCGAAGTCGTGGGCCGCCGGCGCGACCAGGTCCTGGCCACTGTCGCCCTGGCCGGCAAGGTGGGCGCCGAGGCTACGGTCAGCTCCGCCGAGGCCGCCGATCTCATCGTCAACGCCACGCCAGTGGGGATGGCGGGCGTCGGTACTGACCCGAAGAGCCTTCCTTTCGGCCTGGTCGAGGGCACGCTGGGCCCGGGCCAGCTGGTCACCGACCTGATCTACGCCCCTGCCACCACGCCGCTCATCGCCGCCGCCCGGGCCCGGGGTTCCAGTACGTGCAACGGGCTCGGCATGTTGATCCACCAGGCGGCCCGCCAGGTGAAGATCTGGACCGGCCGCGACGCCCCGGTAGAGGTGATGTCGGCCGCGGCCCTGCGTGAGCTCGGCCACCGGGCCGGGCGGGGCCAGCTCGGCACTTTGCCCCACTTCGGCGCGGCGCCTCCGGCGCTCTAGGCCGGCCCCGCCCGAGGACCGAGCGCGTTTCAGGGCGCGCCGAGGCTCATGGTCGGGGCCGTACGGGCCGTAAACTACTAAAGCCCTGGCCCACCGGCTTGGTCCTATGTCCCGGTCCGGCCGGCGGGGGTGCGTCAGGCGAGAAACGAGTTTCCGTAGTTGCCCGGTTTTCTCAACTCCGGGGGCGAAGATGCCGAAGTAGTCGCCATAGGAACCGGAGGTTGCCGTGTCGCTTGAAGGTACGCTTGAGACAATTGCATTGCCAGATGTCCTGGCGCTTCTCTCCGTCACCGCCAAGACGGGAGAGCTCCGGATCGAGGCCATTGGTGGCATGGGCAGCGTCTGGTTTGACGCTGGCGGTATTGCCGGCTTCGACGTCGGCAATCAGCGGACGGCGGTGGACGCTCTGTTCGCCCTGCTCCGCTTGAAAGAGGGCAGTTTCAAGTTCCATACCGGCACGCGGCCCATCAACGCCATGCCGCCTCAGGACGTGAGCCCGCTACTGGAAGAGGCCGAAGACCGTCTCAGCCAGTGGCCCGGGATCGCGGCCGCCGTCCCTGCGCTCGCCTGCGAGCTCTTCCTTCAGAGCTCCGTGGACGGGACCGTCATGCTCCGCCCCGACCAATGGCAGCTGGTGGCGGCCATCGGGGGCGGCCACAGCGTGGCCGCTGTGCTCGACGCCCGGGGCCTGGCCGAGTTCGACGGCTGTCGGGCGCTCAAGGAGCTCGTCGACCTTCGTCTCGTCCGGGTGGCAACGCCCCCGCCCGCCCCGGCCCTCGAGGCGGTGCCGGAGCCGGTCGCGCAAGCGGTGCCGGACCTGGACCACGAAGAGTACGAGGACGAGGTCCAAGGCGAGGACGGGCAAGCGGTCGCGGACGAGGTCGAAGGCACCCGTGAAGATGCCGTCCAAGGCGCCAGCACCTATGCCTATGCTCAGGCCGAGGTCGAGCCCGAGCCCGAAGAGCCCTACACGCCTTACCCGATGGACGAGGTACTGGCGTCGGAGGAGTGGGCAAGTGCGCCCAGCTCTGAAGTCACGGACCTGTCCGAAATCTGGGACGACGAGACGGGCGATGTCATCCGGTCCAGCGATGCCCAAAACGGGATCGATGGCGCCAGCGCGGCAGAACCTGAACCTGAAGTTGTGGTGCCGGACCCGGTCAACCGGGGCCTGTTGCTCAAGTTCCTCGGCTCCGCCCGGAACTAGATCTCTGCAGGCAGGTTGCGTGCCACCGGGCGTCGGGGCGCGTCACCGGCGATATGGCGATGAAGACGCATGGTGCTCGTTCACGGGTGCCCCTCGGGCCTGAAAGGTCGCGCCTGACGATGGCTGTGCTCGATTTCCTTAATGTGGGGAACGGACGTCCCGTCTTGGGCGTCCGTTCCTTCGTTGTCGAGTGCTCAGCCTCAATTCGAACGCACCAAATGCCGACCATCAACGAGATGCTTGACGCGCGCTCGGGGGGAGGCCATGGACACAAGGGTGCGTGACAGGGATGGGGCCCTCTCCGAGGACGAGCAACTCGGCGTAGTCCTGGTCAAGAGCGGTATCATCAACATCGCTCAGCTGGGCGAGGCGCTGGGCCGGGCCAAAGAGCGCGGTTGCAACCTGGCCCGGGTGCTGATCGAAGACAAGCTCCTCACCGAGGAGCAGTTTGTCGCCACCCTGGCCGAACAACTCGGCCTCGAGTTCGTCGACCTCGCCACTTACCCGGTTGACCCTGCGGCCGCCCAGATGGTGACCGAAGCCCTGGCCCGGCGCTACCTGGCCGTCCCCATTGGTTGGTGGGAGGGACGGCTCATCGTGGCCATGGCGGACCCGTCCAACGTGTTCGCCATCGACGACATACGCACCTTGACCGGGGCGGAGGTGCGCCAGGTCGTCGCCACGGCCGAGGCGGTCACCGCCACCATAAACAAGTACCACCGCAGGGACAGCGAGGCGGAGCACATAAGCGCCGAGGCCTCGGCCAGCAGTGCAGCGGTGGAGGACGACCGCCTCTCGAACATCAAGGACGTCCGCGAGGACGCCCCCATCGTCCGGCTGGTCAACTTGCTGATCACTCAGGCCATTGCCGACCGTGCTTCCGATATCCATGTGGAGCCGACGGGGAGGGACCTACGCATCCGGTACCGGATCGACGGCGTCCTCCACGAGGTGATGCGCTCGCCGCGCAACATCCAAAACGGCATAATAAGCCGGCTGAAGGTCATGGCCGACATAAACATCGCCGAGCGCCGCATCCCCCAGGACGGCCGGATCACGACCGTCGTCGAGGGCCGGGCGGTGGACCTGCGGGTGGCGACGCTGCCGACGGTCCACGGCGAAAAGGTCGTGATGCGGATCCTGGACAACAGCAACGCCAACTTGAACCTCGCCGAGCTCGGGTTCCTGCCCCAGAACATGGAGAGGTACCAGGCCTCCTATACCAAGCCGTACGGGACCGTGCTCGTTACGGGGCCAACGGGCTCGGGCAAGACGACGACGCTGTACGCGACCCTCAACATCCTGAACCAGCCCACCAAGAACGTCATCACCGTCGAGGACCCGGTCGAGTACCAGCTCGAAGGCATAAACCAGGTCCAGGTCCACACCAAGGCGGGGCTCACCTTCGCTTCAGCCCTGCGCACGATCCTGCGGGCCGACCCCGACATAATCCTGGTGGGCGAGATAAGAGACCGCGAGACGGCGGCGATCGCGGTTGAGGCCGCCTTGACGGGGCACCTTGTGCTCTCCACGCTCCATACCAATGACGCCTCCACCACCCCCAACCGGCTCATCGAAATGGGCGTGGAACCGTTCCTGGTGGGCAGCGCCCTCGACTGCATCGTGGCCCAACGCCTGGCCCGTCGGCTGTGCGACCGCTGCAAGCAGGTTTACCCGGCCGAGAAGAGCCAGCTGGCGGCAATGGGATGGGACGTGGCCGGCCTGGAGATGCCAGAGCAGTTATACCGGGCCGTGGGTTGCCAGGTCTGCGGCAAGACCGGGTTCGCGGGACGCTTTGCTGTTCACGAGGTGCTGACCGTCACTGAGGAAGTCGAACGCATGATCGTGGAGCATGCCCATGCCGACGACATCCGCAAGGCGGCTATCGCCGAAGGGATGGTCACCCTGCGCCACGCCGGTCTGCTGGGCGCAGCTGCCGGTGTTACCTCTCTGGACGAGGTGCTGAGGGTCATCGCCTAAGGCGGCTTCCGGTCGACCTCAAGAAGAGGCCCCTAACAGCCGAAAAGAAAGCGATGCAGACTGCCTCGCGCAAAGTAGGCGAGTTCCTTGTGAACCGCAAGGTGCTCTCCAAGGACGTCCTCGAGTACGCGTTGCGGAAAGAGACCGATACAGGGGTGCCCCTGGCCAAGATCCTCTCTGCCGAGGGACTGGTCAGCGAGCGGGACCTGGTCGCGGCTGTCGCTGACCAATTGGCCCTGCCCTTCTGGGACCCGACGACGACTCCCGTGTCACCTTTGGTAGACGGGGTGATCCCGGCCGACGTGGCCCGCAAGCACATGGTGGTGGGCCTGGCCCTCGAAGGCGACGCCTTGATGGTCGCCACCGACAACCCGATGGACGAGGCCACGCTGAACGTGGTCACCCAGGTGACGGGTTGGAGGGCACTGCCGTGCCTGGCCGCACGTTCTGACATTGCCGGCGCCCTGGCGGCCATGTACGGCCCCAGCCCGGCCACGTCCGCGGCAACCTATTCAGGTAACAACGACGCGTCGGCCCAGCTGCACGTAAATACGATCCTGTCCAAGTTGGTAGAGGCGAAGGGGTCGGACCTACATCTCACCTCCGGGCTTCCTCCCACGATCCGCGTCGACGGGTCGTTGCGGCCACTGGAGGGCTTCGAGGTGCTCACGGCATCTAAGGTCCGGGACCTCGTTTACGAGATCCTGTCCCAGAAGGTCCGGGAGCGGTTCGAGAACAACCTGGAACTCGACACGTCGCACGTAGTGCCAGGGGTGGGCCGGTTCCGGCTCAACGTCTTCCAGCAGCGCGACGCCGTGGGCGCCG
>CAYZVQ010000023.1:0-2724 GCA_964481925.1 uncultured Acidimicrobiaceae bacterium | reverse complement strand
GGGGTGGGCCGGTTCCGGCTCAACGTCTTCCAGCAGCGCGACGCCGTGGGCGCCGTCTTCCGTGCCATCCCCTTCGAGATCGTGTCCCTCGATGACCTCGGCCTGCCGCCGACCGTCCGACAGTTTGCCGACCTACCCCGCGGGCTCGTGCTCTGTACCGGCCCCACGGGTTCGGGCAAGTCGACCACGCTGGCTGCGCTCATCGACATCATTAACTCGACCAAGCCGTTGCACATCATGTCGGTCGAGGACCCTATCGAGTACCTCCACCACCACAAGAAAGCCGTGGTCAACCAGAGAGAGGTGGGGGAGGACACCAAGGGCTTCGCCGAGGCCCTCAAACACGTCCTGCGCCAAGACCCCGACGTCATACTCATCGGTGAACTGCGCGACCTCGAGACCATATCGACGGCATTAACTGCGGCCGAAACCGGTCACCTCGTCTTCGCCACATTGCACACACAGGACGCGCCCCAGTCGATCGACCGCATGATCGACGTCTTCCCCGCCCACCAGCAGCAGCAGATCCGGACCCAGCTGGCCACCACCATCCAGGGCATCGTGACCCAGCAGCTCCTGCCCCGCTCGGGCGGTCGCGGCCGGGTCGTCGCCTGTGAAGTCCTGGTGGCCACCCCTGCGGTGCGCAACCTTGTCCGGGAAGGCAAGACGCACCAGATATACAGCGCCATGCAGGCCGGCGGGAAGTACGGCATGCAGTCCATGGACCAGGCCCTGGCCCTGCTGGTGAAGAGCCGTGCCATCGACATGAACGTGGCCGAGGAGCGCTGCACCAATCCCGACGACCTGCACCGCCTGGTCCAATCAGCTTGACCCAAATCAGCCTGGTCCAACCAGCCTGATGAACTGCGCAAATCCGATCGACTCAGCTCCCCGCTGAAAGGAAGACGCGATGGCACAAACGACGTTCGCATACAAGGTACGCGACTCCTCTGGGAAGTTGATCGAAGGAACCCTGGACGCGGACAACGACAAACTGGTGGCGACACGGCTGCGCTCGATGGGGTACGTGCCCGTCGAGATAGCGGCCAAGGGCGGCGGCGCCAGTGGGGCCATGAAGAAGGACCTGCACCTCCCCGGTATGGGTGGGCGTGTCCCCCTCAAGGTATTGGCACTGTTCAGCCGGCAATTTGCCACCCTGGTCAACGCCGGCCTGACCCTGATCAGGGCCCTGGCCATCCTGGAGGAGCAGACCGAGCACGCCGCCCTATCCAAAGTGCTCACAGACGTCCGGCTGCAGGTAGAGCGCGGGGTGGCACTGTCCGAAGCACTGAGCAGCCATCCCAAGGTGTTCGGCCACCTGTACATAGCCATGATCCGGGCCGGCGAGGCCTCGGGCGGGCTCGACAGGGCGCTGCTGGCTCTGGCTGAGACGATGGAGAAACAGGTTGCACTCCGGGGACGCATCAAGTCCGCCATGGCTTACCCGGTGACAGCAATGTGTATCGTCGTCGCCATTGCCTCGGCCATTTTGCTCTTTATCGTGCCCATCTTCAAGGGCATCTACAAGACCCTGGGTGGGACACTACCGGGCCCGACATTGATCCTGGTCGACATCTCGGACGCGGTCGTCCACTTCTTCCCGTTCGTTCTCGTTGGCTTGGTACTGCTTGTGATCGCCATGCGTTGGTTTATAAACCGGCCCGATGGGCGCGTCCTGTGGGACACGACCAAGCTCAAGGTCCCCATCTTCGGCGGTCTGGTACGCAAGACGGCCCTGTCGCGCTTCTCGTCGACGCTGTCCGCCCTCCTGCGAGCGGGCGTGCCCGTCCTCGAGGCTCTCGAGATAACGCGTGAGACCGTTGGGAACGTAGTAGTAGCCAAGGGTATCGACTCGGTCATCGACGGCGTGAAGAGCGGCGAGCCGCTGGCAGCCGGGCTCCACGGGCACCCCGTGTTCCCGAGCATGGTCACCCACATGATGAGCGTGGGAGAAGAAACCGGCGCTCTCGACGACATGCTGGGCAAGGTGTCAAAGTTCCTGGACGAAGAGATCGAGCGGACCGTGGACGCACTGACCTCGCTGTTGGAGCCATTGATGATCGTCGTCCTGGGTGGTGCCGTGGGGGCCATGGTTATCTGCCTCTACCTGCCCATGTTCAACGTTGACACCCTGGTCAACAAAGGCCAGTGACTTCGCGCTGAAGAAGCGGAAAACGGGCTACAGGACGGGCGGCGACTGCCGAAAGTGTTATCAGAGCCAGTGTAGTGCTGACCCGTTAGGAGCGGGCCGGTCCTACCGGGAAGTGGCCCAAGTCACCGGGTCCACGACTCGCATCGAGATGGCTCGCACCTGAAACCATAAGAAAGGAACTAAGTGCTCCAGCACCTCAAGGAGCGGCGCCAGGACGAGACGGGCTTCACGCTCATCGAGCTCATGGTCGTCGTGCTTATTATGGGCATCCTGATGGCTATTGCCATCCCGACCTTCCTCAGCACCCAAGGCAGCGCCAACGACGCGTCGGCAAAGTCCAATGCCACCAACGCCTATACCGGTGAGAAAGCGTACTTCGAAGACAACCAGACGTTCATCGACGCCGGTAGCACGGCCAACGGGACCGGGGCCACCGGTCTCGACCCGAACCTGCCCTGGGGCGCCAATGGGGCCGCCACGGTCAAGGGCACCGTCACCGCTCTGTCCGGGTCCACTGCCGCCAACGTCTTCACTGAGGCGCTCAGCACCTCCACCCCGCCCTACGTTGGCCC
>CAYZVQ010000022.1:8067-28638 GCA_964481925.1 uncultured Acidimicrobiaceae bacterium | reverse complement strand
CCCTGGAGCAGGCTGGCCATGGCCCCGGGCAGGAGGGTGGTCCGCAGCCGGCGCAGCAACGGCGTGGCGTACAGCTCGGAGAGCTCGGTTATCTCGGCCGGCACGGAGTCGAAGCCCTGGACTACGGAGATGAGCAGCGAGAACACGGTAATGACCATGACGCACATGACCGAGGTGCCCAGGCCCCGGCCCGTTACCAGGGTCACGATGGGGGCGACGCCGACGATGGGCAGGGTCCGGATGAGCAGCGCGTAGGTGAGGATGACGTGCTCGGCCACCGGCCAACGGATGATGATGAGGGCCATCGTGACGGCCAGCACCAGGGCGGCGCCGAGGCCCAGGACGGCGCCCTCGAGGGTCACGAACGATCTCTGTGCCAGCAGCGACAGGTTGGCCCCCGCCGTCTGCAGCGTCTGCCACGGGTTGGGGAGCACGTACGACGGCGTGTTGGTGGCCCAGATGTAGGCCTGCCAGGCACAGACGAGGCACACGAGCGCCACCACGATGCCGATGGTGCCACGGGGCCGGTTCATCGTGCCCTTCTCATCGGGCGCGGCGCCGCAATGGCGTCATGATCAGCGTGGCGGCGGCCAAGAGGCCCAGGGAACCGGTGGCGGCCAGGAAGATGGTGGCCCATAGCAGCGGGGGCTCGTAGCTGAACAGGGCATTGGTCATGACCTCGCCCAAGCCGAACGACGTCGATGCGCCCGACCACTCGGCCACGATGGAGCCCACGAAACAGTACGGGATCATGGCCCTGATCCCGAGGTCGAGCACCGGGACCGTCTGCCAGAAGCCCACGTAGCGCCACCAGCGCAGGCGGGAGGCGCTGTAAACGGCGCCCAGTTCGTCGCGTCCTCGTTCGCCGACGCTGGCCATCCCGCTCAACATGGCGGCCACCGGCACCAGGCCGGCGAGGACGCAGACGGTGGCCACAAGTGGGCGGCCTCGGGGCACGACCAGAGAAAGAATGGGCGTGAGGATGATGAGGGGCAGGGTCCCGATAACGACCGACAGGGCCGCCAGGGCGGGAGTGATGTTTGGCACCAGGGCCACGACGAGGGCGCCCAGAGCGGTTATGGCCAAGAGCACGCCGACGCCTATGACGGTGGCCACGAGCGTGGGCTGGGCGTTGAGCCAGAGCACGGACCACTGGTCGTAAATCTCCCGGACGGTGGCCGCCGGGCTCACGATGGCGGTGCCGAACACGTTGCTAGCCGAAACCAGGGCCCATACCACCGGGATGATGGCCAGGGACACGATCGGCACCGTCACCCGTGGGTTGCGCAACGGGTTGGTCATCTAGGCAGCCAGGCCGGCGCGTACCGCCCGGCAGTGCTCGAGGAACTCGACCGTATCGCGGCTGTCCTTGCGCAGCTCCCGGGGCGTGGTGACCTCATAGGTGAGCTTCACGGTGCACGGCCGGTGCGACAGCACGATGATCTTGTCGCCCAGCAGCGCCGCCTCGTCGACGGAGTGGGTGACGAGCAGGCACGTCGTCCGGGTGGCGGACAGCACCCGCAGCAGCTCGAAGTTGAGCTCCCCCCGGGTGATCTCGTCGAGGGCGCCGAACGGCTCGTCGAGCAGGAGCAGGTCCGGTTTGGTGGCCAGGGCCCGGGCCAGCGAGACGCGCTGGCGCATACCGCCCGAGAGCTCCCGGGGACGGCGGCCGGCCCACTCGGCCAGGCCGACGATCACGAGCAGCTCGTCGATCCAGGGGCGGTCGACCGGCAGCTTGGCCAGGTCAAAGGGGAGCTCGACGTTGCGGCGCACGGTCCGCCAGGCGAGCAACGAAGGGTCCTGGAAGGCGAAACCCACCCGGCGCTGCTTGCGCAGTTCGGCCGGTGTCGCCGTCCCGAACGTGATCCGTCCGAGGGACGGTTCGATCAGCCCCGCGGCCATGCGCAGCAGCGTCGACTTCCCGCAACCGGACGGCCCCACCAGGACGCCGAGAGCACCGTGGGCAATGGTGAAATCGACGTCGTCCACGGCCTTGACCTCGGCCTGGGACGCCGTGCCGTAGCTGTAGGAGACCCGGTCGACCCGCAGCTCCCCGCTGCCCGTCCCCGGGCCAGGCCCCGTCCCCGTACCCGTCCCGTAGTCAGGAGCGGCGGGCCGGGAGAAAGTTGCGACCGTTCCCGGTACCGGCGTCGTCTGGTGCTCAAAGCCCATCTATGGCCTCGCTTGTCCCACCGGTCCGAGAGCGGGCGTGGGCCCGGCGCCCGGCCACCCAGACCTCGGCGACCCGCCCGGGCCGGCCGATGGCCAAGGCGACGTCCGCCGCCGTCCACCCCCCACCGGCCAGCAGGTGGCCATAGCCCTCAATATCTAGGAGCAGGAAGTCAGCTGTCCCGCCCGGGGCGGGTGGCAGGGGGGCGGCGCCTCCCAGGGCCATGCGCCCACCGGCGGCCAGGGTGCAGATAAAGGCCGAAGCTTCGGTCACCCGGCCAGTTTGTGCCTGTTCGAGGCCCCGCAGCAGGCGCATCTCGGTCCAGTAATCGGCGTCGTCGCCCAGGGCCAGGCCGTCGAGGCCGGCCCCCAGGTGCGCCCCGGCCTGGCGGGCCAGCGCCACGGGGGCCAGCCCCGAGCACAACCGCATATTGGAGCTGGCGTTGAGGGCGAGCACGCAGCCCCGCTCGGCCAGGGCACCGATCTCCTCGGGCCGCAACTGGGTGCCGTGGGCGAAGCACACCGAGGGGCTGATCAGGCCCACGCTGTCTAAGAAGTTGACGATGCCCTCGGGGTAAGTGGTGTCGGCCCACGCCCTCTGGGCGCGCGACTCGAGCAGGTGCATGTGCACGCGCCGCCCGGTGAGCGCGGCGTGCTGGCCCACCGCCCGCAGCGTGGCCTCGCTGACCCATTGCGGTCCGACCGGGCCGAGCTGCACTTCGATCGAGGGGTCGTCATATTTAGCTGCTATCTCCTCGACCTCGTTGAGCCTCCGGTCGATCTCGTCGGCGTCCCAACCCGTCGCGTGGCGGGCCCGGCCGGCGACGGCGCCCATGGTGTCGGCTATGGGGTAGACGATGGCGGCCCGCACGCCCCGGTCGAGGGCGGCCTCGGCCGCCGCCGCCACCTCCGAGCCGGTGCCGGCGCCCTGTGGGTTCACGCAGATCACGCTGGCGCCGACGCCGGAGGCGACCATGAGGGCGCAGCCGTGGCCGACGAGCGCTCCCTGGTTCGACTTGGGGTGGTTTTTCAAAGAGGCGAGCCATTCCTCGAGAGGGCCGTCGGCGATACCGGCGGCGACGTTGCCGGTACCGCGCCCGTGGTCGTGGGCGTTGACGAACAGCGGGAGCAGGACGAGGCCCGTCCGCCCGGGACCGTCCTGGTCGCCTTGGGACGCCTGTTGACCGGCCGGGGCCGGCCCGCGGCCGTGGAGCGGGGCGAGGCGCTCGATGATGCCGTTGCGCACCACGAGCTCGGCCGGCCCCCCGACGGGCCGGCCGTCGGCGTCCTGAACGCCGACGACACCGTCGACCAGCCAACGGCCGTCCCGGACGGGCCGCGGGGCCACTACCGCGGCGGGAGCCGTCGTCATCGAGCGGTCGTCATCGAGCGGTCATCCTCGTCCCCTCGGGCCCTACTTGTCGCCGGCGGCTATGAGGAACTGCTGGGTGTACACGTCGGGGATGTTGACATTGGCGGTTATGATACCGGCCGTCTTGTAGAGCTCGTAGACCTCGGTGAAGGCCTTGGAGTCCACCCACAGCAGGCCGTGCATGGCGGCGTCACCGCCGTTGATGAGGGGCACCGAGACGGTGGCCGACGCCATCTCGCTCTTCAGGACGGCTTGGGTCTGGGTGTGGTAGAGGTCCCAGGTGAGCTTGGCCGCCCCCTTGGGGTCGGCGACGAAGTCTTTCCAGCCCTTCAGGTCTGCCTTCATCCAGGCCGTCACGAGGTCCGGGTTGGCTTCGAGATAGGAAGACTTGGCGAAATAAGCGTTGCCATAGTCGGGGTCGCCCAGCTTGTCGAAGTAGACGATCGTCACGTCGTAGCCGGCTTGCTGCATGTCGAGGCCCTGCTCGGTCCCGTAGCCGATGTAGGCGTCGACGGAGCCCGAAGTGAGCACGGACGGGTCCGTGCCGACGACGACGAGGGTCACGTCGCTCGGGTCCACGCCCGCCCGCTTGAACATGGCCTGGAGGAGCTGCTGCTCCCCGTTGGGCAGGCCCACGGTCTTGCCTTTGAGCGAGGTGAGGGTCGTAAGGTTGTTTTTCTTCAGCGCCATCAAGGCGTTCGGCGTGCTCTGGTAGATCGTCCCGAAGCTCTTTATCGGTACGCCTTTGCTCACCGCGGTGAGGACGTCAGACCCGTTGGCGTCGGCCATGTTCACCTGGCCGCTCTCCACTAGGGTCAGGCCGTCGATGTTGTCACCGCCCGACAAGAACACGGCGTCGATGCCCTCGTCCTTGAAATAACCGTTCTGCAGGGCCACAAAGTGGCCGCCGAACTGCGCCAGTTTCAGCCAGCCCAGCTGGAAGGTCACTTTCTCCAGCGACGTGGCCGCGGGCTGGCGGGAGGCACCGGCCGGACTAGCGGTCAGGAAGCCCCCGGCTGACAGGGCCACTGTGGTCCCGGCGGCCAGCGCGCCACCGCGTATAAGGAACTCTCTTCTCGACAAAGGGCTCTTGGTGTTCATTTTCCTCTCCTTCTGGTCGGTTTGTTCGTTGTCCGGCTCACGCGGGCCACCCGCTCGTGTTGGCACGGGCGGGGCCGTTTACTTGGAGGACGCGACACCTCGCTTCTTGGCCCGGACCCAGTCGCCTACGGCGATGGGCTCGGCGTCAGGGTCGACGAACGACGTAACGGTCCGCTCGTCGTTCGGTCGGTAGAAAAAGGGCACGGAAATGCGGGCCGTGGTGGCCGGTGACGCCGCTTGCGTCACGGTCACCTGGTGGGGAGCGGCGCGCCAGCGGCCGCCGCTCAGGTAGGTGAGCAGTTCGCCCACGTTGACGACATAGGTCCGCGGCTGAGGCTCGATGGCGTGCCAGCTGCCGTCCGCAGACTCCACCGACAAGCCGCCGACGCGGCTCTGGTCCTGGAACAAGATCGTGAAAATGGTCAGGTCACGGTGGGGGGCGTTGTAGATGGGCGCCCCACCTTCGCCCGGCTCGATCGGGGGGTAGTAGTTGGCCGCCAGGTCGGCCCAGTTGCCGCCCAGGGTGGCGAACCAGGTCTCTTCGGGGGTGCCGAGCAGACGGGCCATCACCCGGCCCAGCAGCACCGAGGTCTCCTGCATGGCCCGGTAATAGTCGTGCCATACGGCCACGAAGCGGATGGGGGCCTCGGGCCACAGGGCGCACGTTGCCAGGGCCGCGGCGCGGATGTCGTCGTCGGGCTCGCTTACCGCCCCGTCGGTCCCGTGGGCGGCCAGGGTCGGTGCTACCCGGGGGCCGATGTGGTACATCTCCTTGCGGTCGGCGGAGCCGTACTGGCTGATGAACTCCCCGCCGCACCAGCCGACGTAGGGGTCCGCGGCGTAGCGGTAGGCCGCCTTTACGTCAAAGGGCAGCTCGAAGAACGATGACGTCACCTCGTGCATGGTCCCGACGAGCTCGGGCGGCGCCGGCACGTCGGTGAGGCAGAAGGCGCCCGGGTCGACCAGGGTGGCGTCGAAGACCTCCAGCAAGGAGCGGCCCGACGGGGCGTCGAGGGCGCCGACCAGTTCGGTCAGAGAGAAGGTAGCCACCGTCATATCGGTCGGCTCAGCGGCAGCGGTGGGTGGCCCACCTCCGGAAACGTAGCGACGATTTATTTCGGGAAAATGAACGGAGTATTAGCGTTGTGGTACGGCCGGCAATACGACCGGGGGCGGGCCCCATTTTGTCACCGGGCGCGGCGACGCGCGTGAGCTGGGGTTTCGGTTTTGTCCGACCGCGTGCGCGCATAAACAGCAGAAGACCGAGGCGTCAAATTCGCCGGGCACGTACTAATCGCTCTTTATAAACACGCCCGCATTTAGTTCTGTCGACGCACGGGGCAGGTCGGCGGCCTGGGAACAATTGACCTATTATCGGTCAGTACGTGTACTCATCGGTCATTTCTAAAATCTAGCGTAGGGCCCGGGCGCCGTCAATGCGCCCCCTCGGTCTGCCTCCACCCGGGCCCCGGGCGACCGGTCGCCTCGGCCGGGCCTGTCAACGAAGGTCGCCGGTGAAGCTGACCCGGGCCACGAGCTCGCCGGCGGCCTCGGCGACCAGGGCGGCGGTCTCCGCCTCGTCTAGAGCCTGGGCGCAGATCACCCCGACGCTCATGGTGGCCGCCCCCCGGACCAGGGCGACGGGCACGGCCAGGCCCCAGGTCCCGGCCAGGATCTCGCCCGCGCTCACGGCGTAACCGGACCGTCGCGCCTCGGTCACCTCCCGGCGTTCTCCTGGTAGGGGCAGGTTCCCGGCCAAGATGGCCATGCCCTCGGCCCCTTGGTGGAGCAGGTGGCGCGAGCCCAGTCGGAAAGACAGGCGCAGGTCGGTGTTCATCGGCTCCACCACGCTGATGACCACCGCGTGGTCACCGTCGCGCACTACGAGCACGACGGTGGCGTTGAGCTTCTCGGCCAGGTCCCGCAGTACGGTGGCGGCGACGTCGCGCAGGTCGGCCCGGACCGCCTTGCCCAGCGCTATCAGTTCCGGGCCCAGCCGGTAAGAGCGCGAGCCCGTGCGCTCCACGTAGCGTGCCTCCTCGAGTGTCGTCAGCAGCCGGGTGAGGATGGAGCGCGGCAGCCCGAGGGCGCGGACGAGCTCGGCGACGGACAAGCCTTCGGGTGCGTCCCGCAGCGCGCTGAGGATGTTTATGCCCCGGGCGAGGGTCTGCGACCCTTGCCTGTTGCTTGTTTGCACCGAGTTGTTCATCGTGCCTCCGTTATCACCGCGCCACCGGGTTATTTTCCCGGAGCGCCGGGCGCACCGATGCTACGCGTCGAGCGTCGCGCGTCGGGCCGGTAATGTCGCGAAATGCCCGAGCTCCCCATCGACCTGCGCAGCGATACCGTTACCCGTCCGACCGAAGGGATGCGCCGTGCTATTGCCGGGGCCGAGGTGGGCGACGACTTCCGGGGCGAAGACCCTACGGTGCGAGCGCTGGAGCAAGAGGTGGCCGGGCTGCTCGGCCACGAGGCGGCCGTTTTTGTGCCGTCGGGCACCATGGGCAACAACGTCGCCCTCCGGGCCCTGGCCTCCCCGGGCAGCGAGATCCTGGTCGACCACGAGTGCCACGTGGTCTGGTACGAAATGGGGGCGCTGGCCGCCCTGGGCGGGATCCAGACCCGTACCTTTACGAGCCGGCGCGGCATCGTCACGCCGGACGTCCTGGCTGATCAGCTCAGCGTCGACCCGGTCGGGACGAACGTCAACGGCGACAACTACGACCGGGTGCGGACGGCGGCCGTAGCCATCGAGAACACCCACGTCCGCTCGGGCGGGCGGGCCTGGCGCCTGGCCGAACTGGACGCCCTGAGCACCTATCTCGGCGGGCTCGGGGTGGCCCTGCACTGCGACGGGGCCCGCCTCTGGAACGCCTCGGTGGCCACCGGCACCCCGCTCGACGAGTACGGTCGCCGCTGCAGCACCCTCTCGGTCTGCCTTTCCAAAAGCCTGGGGGCGCCGGTCGGTTCGCTCGTGGTCACCGACGCAGCCCGGGCGGAGAGGGCCCGGGCGCTGCGGCGCCAGCTCGGGGGCACCATGCGCCAGGCCGGCATCCTCGCCGCCGCCGGCCTGTACGCGCTCCGCCACCACGTCGAGCGGTTGGCCGAGGACCATGCCCGGGCCGCCATGTTGGCCCGGTGCCTGGCCGAAGTGGCGCCCTCCCGTGTCGATGTCGGCAGCGTCGAGACCAACATCGTCCTGTTCGAGGTGCGGTCGGCCAACACTTTCGTGGCCGCCGCGGGCGTCGCCGGAGTGCTAATAGGTGCCATTACGCCTACCACCATCCGGGTCGTCACCCATCTCGACGTCGATGACGCGCAGGTCGCCCGGGCCGCCGAGGTACTGCGCCGCCTGCTCGCTGAAGATGCCCGCCCGTGACGCCGGCCAAGTTCCAGAGCCGTCCCATGGCCATCGGCTATCACGGCGCCGCCTCTACGCCGCATTTGCGGGCGACGGACGCCGCCATAGCCGCCATGCGGGCCGGGGGCAACGCTGTCGATGCCGCCGTCAGCGCCGCCGCGGTGGCGACAGTGGCCCAGCCCTTTACCAGCAGCGTCGGAGGCGTGGGCTGGGCGAGCGTATACGACGCGGCCTCAGGGGCGACCGAGGTGCTGCAGTTCCTGGGGGCGGTCCCCCATGCGCTCGACCCCACCGCGCTCAGCGCCGACAAGCTCGGGCTGGTGGACTGGCGCCGGCTGGAAGAGTCCGCCTCGCCTCTGCTCGGCAGCCTGACCCCGAGCGTGGTGCCGGGATGGCAGGAGCTCCTGGCCCGCCGGGGGAGCTGGTCTCTGGCCCGTGCCCTGGAGCCGGCCATCGCCTTGGCCGAAGAGGGGGTGCCGGTGTCGGAGCTGCTGGCGGCCAACTCCGCCATAACCGCCTCCCGTCTGCGGCGCTGGCCGCAGAGCGCAGCCATCTTCCTCGAGGGCGGCGAGCCGCGCCGGGTGGGCACCCGCCTCGTCCAGGCCGACCTGGCCGCGACCCTGCAACGGGTGGCCGCCAACGGGCCGGCCGAGATGGTCGAGGGGCGGACCGCCCGTGCCATCCTCGACCTGTACCGGGACCACGGTGGTGCGCTGCGCGAGCGCGATCTCCGAGAGGTACGCCCGACCTGGCACCCGCCCCTCGTGAGCCGCTTCCGGGACCACGTCGTCCACGCCACGCCCACGGCGTTTGGGGACGTGGCCTTCGTGTGCGGCCTGGAGTTGCTCGACGGCTTCAGCGGTTTCGCCGGCCCCCTAGACCCCCGCTATGTGCACCTCAGCATCGAGTCGGCCAAGCTCGTGAGCGCGGACCGCGCCCGTTATCTCGGTGCCGGGGCGGACGGGACCACCATCGCCCGGGTGCTCAGCCTGCAGCACCGGGCACGGCAACGCTCGGCGATCACGGACCGGGCCGGGGCCCCACAGATCAGCGGCGCGCCCCACGAGGACACGATCACCCTGACGACGGTGGACGGCGCCGGCAATGCCGTCCACCTCATGCAGACGGTGGGCACCTTTTTCGGCACCGGTGCCGTGGTCCCCGGCACCGGGGTGCTCATGAACAGCAGCCTGTATTTCGCCTATGCCGGCGCGAACGGGGCCAACCGTATCGTGCCCGGCCTCCCGGTCGAGCAAAACCCTTGCCTGGCCATGGTTTTCGACGGAGACGGCCGGCTCCGCCTGGTGGCCGGGAGCCCGGGGGGCAAGGCCCGGGTGGAGACCGTGCGGCAGTTGATAGTAAACGTGCTCGACTTTGGCATGAACGTCCAGCAGGCCGTCGACACCGGCCGGTTCCTGGTCTCACCCGACGGTGCCTCGGTCGATTTCGAGGCTCGCTACGGCGATGTTGACCCCGGTCTTCGCCAGGCTCTCGAGGCCCGGGGCCACGTCGTCCTGGTCAAGGAGGAGGCATTCGGCAGTGGCCAGGCCATCGCCATCGACCCGGCCACCGGTGCGCTCATGGCCGGGGCGGACTGGCGTCGCGAGTCCGTGGCCCTGGCCTACTGATCCCGCCCGGCCTGTGGAGAGCGGCCCTATGGCCTATGCCCCATGCCCAGAGTTGACGAGCCCAATTGCGCTCGGGTTGCGTTCAGTCCGTCCAGTAACGGGCCTGCGCTGAAGTTGATGACCGCCTTGACCTGGTCGGCTCCCTCTTCGAAGGCGGAGCGCCAGTCTTCCAAGGCGACGAAGGGGCCCAGCAGCCCGGCCAGCCACCTCGGGTCGGCTTGGCGTAGCGCCCGCTGCCCGGCGTCGAAATGGCGGCGGTTCGAGCTCACGGTACCGACGAGGGTTTTATTGCTGCGGATCAGTTCACCCGTCAGCTCCGCGGGCCCGAGCACCGGGGTCGAGCGGTCTTCGCCTTCCCCGATAAGGCATATCGTGCCCACCGGTGCGCTCTGGCGGACGGCTTCGCTGACCAGCGCGCCCGTGCACTCGAGCACGGCGTCAAACCCGCCCGCCAGCGTGGCCGGGGCCGTGTGATAGGTGGCCCCCAGTCCTCTCACCTGGTCGGGTTTGCGACCGTGGTCCAATCGGTCCATGACGTGCACCTCGTAGCCGCGCTGCACCCCCAGCAGGGCGGCCAGCAGGCCGATCGGCCCAGCCCCGAGCACCAGAGCGCGGCCCCGGCGCCGCAAGAGGAGGTCAAGTTTCTCCCACGCCTTGCTCACGATGCTGGTCGGTTCCAGGAGCACGCCGGCCATGCCCAGGTCGGGGTCGACGCGCACCGCCTCGCCGGGCGTTAGCCGGAACCGCTCGGACCCGAAGCCGTCCCGTCTCTCTATGCCCCGCTCGGTGAAACGGTCGTTCTCGCACAGGTCGGGCTCACCTGCCGCGCACAACGCGCACGGGACCGGGTCGGCGCCCCGCACGATGCCGGCCACCAGGTCTCCTACATAGAACCCGGAACCGGGCGGGCTCTCCAAGACCCGGCCCAGGGACTCGTGCCCGATGATCAGGCGGTCGCGGCCCGGCGGTAACTTCACTGCCCTGTGGGCCAGCTGGCGGTCGGTGCCGCAAACCCCGAGCGCCACTGCCTCGACCAGGATGTCGCCGTCATCGAGAGAAGGTTCGGGTACGTCGTCGAGGCCGATAGGACCGTCGCCTGGATCCCGGAAAGTTAGCGCTCGCACAGCATTTCTCCCTGCTGGTGCGCGGGCCTGGGCCGGCTCACCATTCGTCGTGACGCCACCCGAGCAGGCTGGCGGCCTTGGCACAGTTGAAAAACCCTTCCGCCGGGCTCATGGCTCGCGTCAGTGGTACCTGCGGGTAATGCGCGGCCGCCAGCCCGGCTGCCGTCCCTGTCCCGACGTGGTCGGGGGCGACGATCAGGAAGACCTCGTGACCGCCATAACCGGCCCCGAGCGCCAGTAGACAGGCCCCAGCCGCGCTGGCCAAGGTCGTGTAGCCCCACAGGTCCCGGACGGCGGTCTCAGGCTTGGCCGCCGTCACCTCGAGCGCCCGGTCGCGGTCCTCGACGCACAGGTGGAACCGCAGGCTGGCGATGAGCAGGCCATCGTGGCGGCGGGCGATGGACGCCGCCTGCTGCTCGCAGATCCATTTGGACAGGCTGTAGGGGTCCTCGTTGTAACTCGGGTGCGCCTCATCGAGCGGGAAGTAGTCGAACCGGGGCGCGCGGCTGTACGCGCCGCCGATGGCGTTGACGCTCGACGCTTGGCAGATCCTGGGGATCCCGACCGAGGCGGCGGCGTGCAGGACGTTGTAGCTGGAAACGACATTGTTGTTGTGCACCGCCCATTCCGCCGCCCGCCCCGGGCCCGGGAAGGCGGCCAGGTGGACAAGGGCGTCGCAGCCCTCGAAGGCGGCCAGAAGGGCGCGGTAATCCGTGACGTCGGTGGTAAGCCAATGCGGGCCCGGGGCGCCCGCGACGCCGTTGCCACCGTCGGTCCCGTCAGGCACATTTTTATCGATGGCGACGACGGAATGCCCGCGTTTGATGAGCAGGGCGACGACTTTGGTGCCGATGCGCCCGGCCGCGCCGGTTACCGCGACGCGCACCGGCGGCCTTCCGCGCCCGAGCCGAAAGGCGCCTTGCTCACCAGTCGCCTACCGTGCCGTCCTCCAGTCTGGTGACAGGAAGGTAGGCCCTTTGGTAGGGGAGTTGGCCGGCCAGGTCTTCGTCGATGTCGACCCCGAGGCCTGGGGCATCACCCGGCTGCAGGTACCCGTCGGTCACCGACCAGTGGTGGGGGAAGAGCCTATGCGTCGCCGCCGAGTGTTCCCCGTGTTCCTGGATGGCGGCGTTGTAGGTGGCGATGCCGAAGTGGGCGGCCGCCGCCATGGTCACCGGTGACAGGTCGCCCGCTCCGTGACAGCCGATCTTCACGTGGTGCGGCGCGGCGTAGTCGGCGATCTTGCGCAGGTGCGTGATCCCGCCGGCGTGCACCGGCGCCGCCCTTATGTAGTCGACCCAGCCGTTGCGCACCAGCCGGTCGCAGTCGAAAATGGTGTTGAAAACCTCGCCCACGGCCAGCGGCGTGGTCGTATGGTGCCGCAGGATCTTGTAACCGTCCTGCCATTCTGCGGGCACGGCGTCTTCCAGCCAGAAGAGCTGGAAGTCCTCGAGGCGCTTGCCGAGCCACCCCGCCTGTGTGGGCGTCAGGCGGTGGTGGGCGTCGTGGAGCAGTGCCGGTTTGGGGCCCACCGCGTCGCGGACGGCGGCGAACAACGTCGGGACGAAGCGGAGGTAAGCCTGGGAGGACCAGCCGTTTTCCACGAAGGGAAGGCCCTTCCCGTCACCGGCGCCGTCGGCCCGGGGGACGCCGTACATTTCCTCCAGCCCCGGGACCAGGCACTGGACGCGCACGGCGCGGTAGCCGGCCGCGAGCAGGGTATGGACCCGTTCGATCGTCTGGTCGACGCTGCGGGCCGAGGCATGCGAATAGACGAGCAGGCCGTCCCGGCACCGGCCTCCGAGCAGGTTCCACACCGGGGTGCCGAGCTCTTTTCCCTTTATGTCCCACAGCGCCATGTCGACGGCGGCGATGGCGGCCATGGTGACCGGGCCCCGCCGCCAGTAAGCGCTGCGGTAGAGCAACTGCCACGTGTCTTCGATGTTCATGGCCTCCCGGCCGAGCAGCAGCGGCACGACGTGTTCCGACAGGTACGACGCCACCGCCAGTTCGCGACCGTTGAGGGTGGCGTCGCCGATCCCGTAGATCCCGCCGTCCGTAACGATTTTCAGGGTCACATAATTGCGGCCGGGACTGGCCACTATCACCCGGGCGTCGGTGATCTTCATGTCATGGTCCTCATCGTTCTCCGTCCTCATCGGTCAAAGGTGGTCTCAGGTGCGTGAGCCCCCCGTCGACCGAAATGATGGAACCGGTGATGTAGGCGGACTCGTCGGAAAGAAGGAAGCGTACAGGGCCGACCATGTCGACCGGTTGGCCGACCCGGCCGATCGGGATGGCCCGGTTCTCGGCCGGGTCGTCGCCGGCACGGGGGCTCATCCCCCGGGTGCGGGTCAGGCCGGGGGCGATGGCATTGACCCGGGTACCGTAAGGGCCGCCCTCTACGGCCGCCGCGGTGACCAACGAGTTCACCGCCGCCTTGGCCGCGGTATAGACCGCCTGGTCGGGCAGGCCGATCGTGGCGTTGATCGAGCTGACGACGACGACCGACCCGCCGCCGCCTTGCCGGCGAAAGGCCAGCAGGGCGGCCCGCATAACGAGGAAGTTGCTTTTCAGGTTGGCCCCGATAAGGAAGTCGAACATCTCGGGCGTGGTCTCGCTGACGCGGGCGGGGCGGGTCACGCCGGCACAACTGACCACCCCGCCGATCCGGCCGGTCTGGCGGGCGTGCTCGAAAAGCGCCTCGACGTCCTGGGGCCGGCTCACGTCCGCCCCTACCGCGACGAAGCCGTGCTCGGCGGCCGCCAGTTCCAGCTCAGCCAGGCGCTCGGGAAGGTCGGCGGCGACGACGCTCCACTCCCGGGCCATTGACCGGGCCAGCTCTTCGCCGATGCCGCTGGCCGCGCCGGTCACGACCACGACGTCGGTCACGCGCCCGCGCTGTCCCGCCAGGCCACGAAGTCGGCTTCGATGTCCTGGCGCCAGACCGAGACGTCGATGTCGCCGCTGGTGTACGTCCCCTCGGCCAGGCGCAGCTTGCCGAACCGGTCGCGCACGACCGTGTCTTCCGCCCGCTCGGCGATCTCGGTGGCGAGGTGGGGCGGGATGGCGATGACACCGGTCGGCGTGCCCAGGACCACGTCGCCGGGCAGGACGGTGATGTGACCGATGCGGACGGGGATATTGATGCCGGCCAGGGTCACGTCGGCGATGGCGGTCGGGTCCGCCCCCCGGAAGTAGAAGTTGACGTCGTCGAGCTCGACGAGGCCCTGGTAATCCCGGATCCCTCCGTCTATCACCGCTCCCGCCCCGGTGCGCACCTTCACCGCCGTACCGAGGTTGTCACCGACGACGGTCCCGTCCTTTACCTTCCCGAAGATGTCGACCACCATCACGTCGCGCTGCTGGAGGCTCTCGATGACCCACGAGTTCTGGCCACCGCTGGTCGAACGGCCCTCGGCCTCCCCCGTCTGCTGTACGACGGCGTGGAAATCGGCCCGGTAGGGCAAGAACTGCGCCGTCAGTGCCCGGCCCACCGTCACCCGGCCCGGGTGGGTCTCGCGCCAGCCCCCTTCGAACTGGAGGGGGTAACCCTGGGGGCGCAAGACGTTCCACGCCTGCTCGGTCGTGGCCGCCAGCAGCCGGTCGAGCACCTCGTCGGGGACACGGGGACGACCGTCGGGGAACCGCCCGAACGGGTTGAGCGGCGTCAGCGCCTCGAGCTCTTCGGGGGTGGGCTGTAGGTGCATCGGGGACGGCTCACTTTCCTCGGGCGGGCAGACGTGGCGCAGAGCGGCCTATGCGGCCCTCTTCAGGACCGCCAGACCGCGTCGCGGAGAGCCCGGATATAGCCGAGAGCATATAAGCGACCATAGGCCGAGTAGCCCGGGTGTTCGTTGCTGTCACCGTCGACGGTGGGGACGTGGTCGGGGCGCAGCGGCCCGTCGAAGCCGACCTCCTTGTACGCCTGCATGCACGCCACCAGGTCGGTCTGGCCTTCGTCGTGCCAGGTCTCGACAAACTTCTCCGCCGTCCCTCTCACGTCGCGGAGGTGCACGAAGAAGATCTTCTTCTGCCGGCCGAAATGCCGGATAACCGCGGGAAGGTCGTCGGTCATGAGCGCGAAGTTGCCCTGGCACAGGGTGATCCCGTTGCACTCGCTGGGTACGAGGTCCAAGAGCCGCTGGTAATTGTCCACGCTGCGCATGATCCGCCCGACGCCTCGTATGGGCGAAAGGGGCGGGTCGTCGGGGTGCATGGCCAGCCTCACGCCGGCCCGCTCCGCCACCGGGACAACCTTGCCCAGGAAATATTCGAGCGTCTCCCAGAGCTTTTCCTCGCTGAGGGGGCCCAGCTCGCTCGGGGGCGCGTCGGCCAGTTTCGAGGCGTCGAACTCGCTCACCAGCGAACCGCCCCGGCCCCGCACCGCCGTTGCCGTTCGCACCCAGTTGAAGTCGGTCATCCACTCGTAGCACCAGACCGGTATGTGCAGCTTGCCCATGTTCTCCAGCAGGCGGCACACTGTCTCGATCTCGGCGTCGCGTCCGGCCAAGCCCCGCTTGGCTTTGTTGAGCGGGGGGCGGGCTTCGATGACGATGAGCTCGAAACCGGCGGCCCGATAGTCCTCTTGTAGGCGCAGTAAGGGTAAAAAGTCCCAGGGTTCCTCACCTCCGGGGCCGGACGCCTCGACCACGGGCAGGCCGCCGACGACGTACTCGACCCCGGCTTGGGAGCACAGACGGCTGGTCCGCGACGGCTCCGAAGACCACAGTGCTTCGGCGATCTTGATCATGCCGGTGTGCTCATGCTGGGTGTGCTCATGCTGGGTGTGCTCAGGCCCCCGCTCCGACGAGAGCGCCGAACGGGTTGTGGCGGGCCGCCTCTTCGGCGAAGTGGCAGGCGACGTCGTGCCCCTCGCCCACCGGGCGCAAAAGTGGCTCCTCGGTACGGCAACGGTCCTGGGCCAGCGGGCACCGGGTATGGAACCGGCACCCGGGCGGCGGCGCCAGCGAGCTCGGCACCTCCCCCGACACGACGGCCCGCCGCTGCTCGCGGCTGAGCCTGGGGTCGGGGATGGGGACGGCCGAGAAGAGCGCCTGCGTGTACGGATGGAAGGGGCGGGCGTAGAGCGGGTCCCGGTCGGCCAGCTCGACTATCTTGCCCAGGTACATGACCGCCACCCGGTCGCTCATCTGGCCCACGACGGCGAGGTCGTGGGCGATGAAAAGGTAAGACAGGCCGAGGCGGGTCTGCAGGTCGGTCAATAGCGAAAGGATCTGGGCCTGGACCGACACGTCCAGCGCCGAAACGGGCTCGTCCAGCACGATGAGGCTGGGCTCGACGGCCAACGCCCGGGCGATCCCGATCCGCTGGCACTGGCCGCCGCTGAACTCGTGGGGGAAGCGTGAGACGGCGTCGGTCGGCAGGCCGACCAGTTCGAGCAGTTCCTCGACCCGCCGGCGGCGTTTCTGGCGGGGCATAAG
The DNA here is from genome assembly GCA_964481925.1 of uncultured Acidimicrobiaceae bacterium. GTDB lineage: Bacteria > Actinomycetota > Acidimicrobiia > Acidimicrobiales > Palsa-688 > Fen-671. Next base: position 12,439 of record CAYZVQ010000022.1, on the reverse strand, counting down.
GTTGTGCACCGTGAGCGGCTCGCCGATGAGCTGGCCCACGGTATGGCGCGGGTTGAGGGCGGCAATGGGGTCCTGGAAGACGATCTGCATGCGTTGGCGCAGGTCTGTCAGGGCGTGATGGTCGAGCTTCGAGAGATCCTGGCCCTCGAAGCGGATGGTGCCGCCGGTGGGGCGGTCGAGATAGAGCACGGTACGGCCGGTGGTCGACTTGCCGCACCCGCTCTCGCCCACGAGGCCGAGGGTCTTGTGCTTGACGAGCGAAAAGCTCACCCCGTCCACGGCATGGACGGTCTCGTGGGTGCGCACGACCGTACCCGGGCCGCGTATGTGGTAGTGCACCACGAGCCCGTCCACCTCGAGCAGCGGGGCCTCGTCCGATCCTGCGGGCGGGCCTGCTCCGGGTGTGCCAGTTCCGGGTGTGCCAGTTCCGGGCGCGCCGGTGCCGGCCACCGTGTCGTTGCTCACGAGGCTGTTCGCGTCGCGTCTTGTGCCCCGCCGTCGACCGGGTTCCAGCACGCGATCGAGTGTGCGGGAGCGATCTCCGACAGCGGGGGCGTCTCGGTGCGGCACCGGTCGGTGGCGCGCTGACAACGGGGGGCGAAGGGGCAGCCCGGGCTGATCTGGGTCACCTGGGGGGGAAGGCCGGGAATTACCTCGAAGACCCGGGACCTCTTCTCGGTGAGCCTCGGCACGCACCGGAGCAGCCCGACGGTGTAAGGGTGGGACGGGCGATCGAAGAGGTCAAAGACCGTGGCCGTTTCCATCACCCGGCCGGCGTACATCACGACGACGCGGTCGCAGTGCCCGGCCACGATCCCGAGGTTGTGCGTGATAAGGATGGCGCCGAGGTTGGACCGCTCGACGAGGCTGTCGAAAAGCTCGAGGATCTGGGCCTGGATCGTGACGTCGAGGGCGGTCGTGGGCTCGTCGGCGATGAGCAACCGGGGCTCGCACGCCATGGCCAGGGCGATGATGACCCGTTGGCGTTGCCCCCCGCTAAGGCGGTGCGGGTACTCGTGTATGCGCTTGGCCGGGTCGGGGATGCCCACCGACCGCAACAGGTCGACGGCCCGCTCCCGGGCTTGCTGCTTACCCAGCCCGAGGTGCAGCGACAGCACCTCGAGGAAGTGCGACTCGATCGTGATCACCGGGTTGAGCGAGCTGAGCGGGTTCTGGGGGATCATGCCGATCTGGCCGCCTCGCACGTGGCGCATGGCCGCCGGGGCCAGACCGAGGATGTCGCGGTCCTCGAAGACGATCTCGCCACCGGTGATCTTGCCTGGCGAGGGCACCATCCGCATCATCGCCAAAGCGGACACGCTCTTGCCCGACCCGCTCTCGCCCACCACGCCGACCCGTTCGCCCGCCCGCACCTGGAGGCTCAGGCCCTGTACGGCGTAGATGGTATTGCGCTCGAGCCGGAAAGATACGCTCAGGTCGCGGACCTCGAGCAGGTTGGCTCCCGGCGCGGCCGCGCTCGACTGCCCTGGCGCTTGCCGGACGGCCTCGGCCTGTTCGTAGGTCAACGGGTCATCTCGCTATGGGTCATCGCGAGGTCGGGTCGAGAGCGTCGCGCAGGCCGTCGCCGAGGAAGCTGAAACTGAGGCAGGCCAGCCCGATGCAGGCGATCGGGACCAGTACGAGGAGGGGGTCGATCGGTAGGTACTGCACGCTGTCGTTGAGCATTTTCCCCCAGTCGGCCAGTGGGTCTTGTATGCCCAGGCCGAGGAAGCTGAACCCGGCGGCGGTGAATATCACGTAAGGGACCTGCTGGACGAAGAAGACGATGATCGGGCCGACGGCATTGGGAAGGATGTGGACGATGGTTATGCGCCACGAAGGCACGCCCATGGCTCGGGCCGCTTGCACGAAGTCGCGGTCGCGCAGGGCCAGGTACTGCGCCCGGGCCAGCCGGCCGAACCCGACCCACAGGGTCACGCCGATGAAAAGGGCGAGCTTCCAAACATTTACACCGAAAACGGTGATGAACAGCAGAGCGGCCAGGATGGTGGGGACCATCTGGAACAGCTCGAACAGCCGCAGCGTGACCCAGTCGAAAATGCCGCCGAACCAGCCGGCGATGATGCCAATGGGCAGGCCGATGGCCACGCCGATCAGCGGTGCCGCGATGGCGATCGTCATGGACGTGCGTGCCCCCCAGATGGCCCGGGTCAGGGTGTCCCGGCCGAGCTGGTCGGTCCCCAGCAGGTGATGGGCGCTGGCGCCGGCCAGGGTGGCGGTCAGGTCGATCGAGGCGTCCCCGTACGGGGCGATATAGGGGGCCAGCAGCCCCACCAGCAGGATCGCCACCGCGACCACCCCGGCGACCAACGCCAGGCGGTTGCGGCGGTACCGGTACCAGGCCGCATGCCAGAAACTCGAGCTGGCCCGCCGGGTTATGGGGGCGGGCACCCCTACGGCGGTCACCGGGACACGCCTTCGATCCGTACCCGGGGATCCACCAGGGCGTAGGCGATGTCGGAGAGGATGAAACAGACGCCCCAAAAGGCGGCGACGATAAGCACCAGCGCCATTATCAGGGGATAATCCCGGCGCAAGCTGGCGGTGGTGAAATAACTGCCGAGGCCGGGCAAGGCGAACGTTGCTTAGATGAAGATCGAGCCCGTGAGGATGTTGGGGATCCACGGCCCCATGATCGTTATCAGGGGGATCAGCGATGTGCGCAGGATGTACTTGAGCAGGATGCGCCGTTCGGACAGGCCCCGCGCCCGGCCCATGCGCACGTAGTCGGCATAGGTGACCTCGAGCGTGCTGGCCCGGGTGTACCGCTCCATGAGGGCCATGGGGTAGAGCGAGAACGCTATGACCGGCAGGATCACGTCCTTCCACGACCCCCAGCCCCCGACGGGCAGCCAACCGAGCTTTATGGCGAAAACCTCGATCAAGAGGAAACCGATGACGTAGTTGGGCAACGCCACGCCGATGGCCGAGACCACGGCGGTGATGAGCGAGTCGACCCAGGTGTTGTGCTTGATGGCGGCGATGCAGCCGAGCAGCAGGCCGAGGCTGTACGAGATGGCGATGGTGAGGCCGCCCACGGTCAACGTGATGGGCCACGCCGAGGCGATGAGGTGGTTGACGGTCATCGTCGGCTCCTCGAAGGGGATGCCGAGATAACCGTGCAGGAGTTGCCAGATCCACTTGAGGTACTGCTGCCAGACCGGGTCAGCCAGGCCGTACTTGACCATGATGTTGTGGATGGCGGCGGCGGACATGTCCCCCTGGCTGAAAGAAAAGGGGCCACCGGGGACGGAATGCATCATGGCGAAGATGGCGATGGTGGCCAGGAGGAGAGTAAAGAGAAGGGCCAATAGCCGCTTGCCCAGGTAAGCGATCATGGCGTCGGCCCTTTTGGCGTCGGCCCTTTCGGCATCGGCTCTTTCTGGGCCCGGACCGGGCCGGGCCGTCCGCCTCGAGTTCGCGGCCGGGGCCGCTCTGCCGGTCGGGCCCGGCCCCGGAGGGGCCAGGCCCGATCAAACGAGCTATAAGTTGTCACGGATGGAGGTTGGCGGTTTTACAGCAGGCCGCTCTCGCCTTGGCGGGGGTACTTGCCCACGTTGTCGGCCACCCACAGGCCCTCCTGGTAGGTGCTGAAGGGGAAGAAGCCTGGCCACTGGAGCCCGTTGTAGCCGAGGTAGTTCTTGGCCAGCGTCGGCCCTTCGAGGTAGGGCCACTGCAGGTAACCGCTCATCCCGTGCCAGACGAACACCGCCGGCGCTTGCGAGGTGAGCAGGACCTGGGCGTCGGTATAGATCTCCTGGCGCTCGGACTTGTTGAAGGCTTCGCCACCCTTGACCAACAGCTCGTCGTACTGGGAGTTGTCCCAGTCGTGCCTCCCGCCCCCCTTGTACACGCTCAGCATGTTGGAGGCGTCGAAGTAGTCCATCCCGTAAGAGGTGAAACCCATCTCTATCTGCGTCTCGGGCTGGGTTTCCATCTTCTTCACGAAGGTGGACGTGTCCAGCTCGTCGAGTAGCAGGGTGCTGCTCCCGCCGAAAAGGACGCTGTTCCAGTTGGCCGCCAGAGCCTGTACGGCCAGCCCCACAGTGGTGCTGTCGATTTCGCTGGCTGTGGCGGGGTAACTGAAGGTTACCGACGGGAAGCTCTTGCCCTTGGGGTACCCGGCCTCGGCCAGGAGCTTCTGGGCCAGGTCCGGGTCGTAGTTGGTGTACTTCACCAGGGGCTCGGTGACCGCGAACGGGTAGCCCGGCATCAGGTACCCGTAAGCGGGGATCCCGAGCGGCGCCAGCAGGGCGCTGATAATGGCGTCGCGGTCGACGGAGTGGGCGAAGGCCTGGCGCACCTTCAGGTTGTTGAACGGCGCCGCCTTGGTCTTGAAGAAGACGTAGTA
>CAYZVQ010000022.1:2785-7967 GCA_964481925.1 uncultured Acidimicrobiaceae bacterium | reverse complement strand
GGCGCACCTTCAGGTTGTTGAACGGCGCCGCCTTGGTCTTGAAGAAGACGTAGTAGATGCGGAAGTCGGCCGGGTTGACGTAGGGCGTGAGCTTGGACAGCCCTGGGGTTTTCTTGGCGATCGCCAGGTCGGACTTGGTGAGCCCGATCTGGGGGTTGTAGTCGACCACGCCGGTCTCCAGGAGCGGCAGATAGGACGCCCCGGCATAGATCTTGCCGATCTGGTAACCGATCTGCGGCTTGTACGGCGCCGTGTACTTCGTGTTCGGCACCAGCACGACCTCGGAGGTCGGGTTGAAGGACTTCAGGCTGTAGGGGCCGCAGGAGATGCTGGTCGCCGGGTTGATGTTGTACAGCCCGTTGCCGTACTTGGCCAGGCCCGCCGCCGACAGCGGCATCGAGTACAGCATGGCGTAGGGGATGTAGGCGACCGGGCCTTCGGTAGTGACGACGAAGGTGTACTTGTTGGAGCCCACGGCCACGCCGATCGAGTTGACCGGGGCCTTGCCCGCCACAGCCTCGGTGTAGTTCTTGATCACGCCCGACCAGTACCAGGAAAAGTCCCAGGCGTGCTTGGGGTCGGCTGAGTAGCGGAACGTCTCGACATAATCGTTGGCCGTCAGCTCGTTGCCGTCGCTCCACATGATCCCGGGCATGAGGTAGAACTCCCACGTCGTGGACGAGGTCTGAGCCCAGTGAGTGGCCGTGCCCGGCACGATCCCGTAGTTGGGGTCGATGCGTACCAGCGAGATCTCGAAGTTGTCGGCCAACGGGGCCCGGGAGTAGACGGTCTCGTAGAAGTCGAGGGCGGCGTAGGTCGCCCCGGTGGAGTCGAAGTACCCGACCAGGAACTGGTCGGACGCGGGTGCCGCGCCCGAAGGCAGCGAGTTGCCCATGGCGGCCTTGACAAGTGATTCCCTCGCTGACGTGTCCCTGGTCAGGCCTCGGCTCAGGCCCGTACGTGCGGCCAAGAGCCCTAACGCCCCTGCGCCACCGCCCAGCATGAACTGGCGGCGACTGAGGTCCGGCAACATTCCCGAACGCGCCGTCTTCTTGGCGCCCTGGTCCGATGGTCCCAATTCAGCCATATTTGGCCCCCTTATTTTTGGTTATTCGATTGTTGCACTTTCGGCTTCAGATAACAATCAACCCGTCTTCTGGCTGATTTCATCAAGCAGGTCCCATACGGCCCCGATGATGGTGGACGTATCGATGCCGAAATGCCTGTACAGGTCGTCGATCTCGCCCGACTGGCCGAAGTCATTTACGCCGAGGCAGGTGAGCGGAGATTGGTTGATGGCCCCTAGGAACGACAGCGTGTGCGGGTGCCCGTCGAGCACGGCTACCAGCGGCGCGGCCCGTTCGGGCGGGAAAAGTTCCTCTAGTATTCCTATTGGCCCACTGTCCAATCCCCGCCGGGCTTGGACGGCACGAAAGACCAGGTCGGCAGAAGTCAGGCAGGTCACGTCGCTGGTCACACCATCGTTCTCTAGGGCGTCGGCGGCGGCCAGCACTTCCGGGATGATAGCTCCCATTCCCACCAGGCTGACCATCGGCCGTCCCTCGCACTGGCGGAGCCGGTAACCACCAGCCAGTACGGCCTGGCGGCGGCGTTCGCGGGCTTCTGCGCCATCGGGCAGGGCGGCGAGGGCCTGGTCGACCGGCCGGGAGCTCAGCCGGAAGTAGGCCGACTCGCCGTCCGCCAAACCGAGGCGGCCCAGGGCGTGCAGCAGGGCCCATTCCAGGTCCTGGACGAAAGCCGGTTCCCACGCCGCACAGCGGGGTTGCTCGAGGCCCACCGAAGGCGTGATGACCGACTGGTGGGCCCCGCCCTCGGGAGCCAGGGTGACGCCTGACGGTGTGCCGACCAGTATGGACTGGCCTCCGGCGTAGATACCGAACGACCAGGGCTCGAGGGCGCGGGTTATGAACGGGTCGTACAGCGTCCCGATCGGCAGCAGCGGCTCGGCGTCACGCGACCACGTGAGGCCGAGCTCGGAGAGCAGCCCGACCAGGTTGACCTCGGCGATGCCGAGCTCGATGTGCTGGCCCTTTTGGGACTGGCGCCAATGGACGAGGGTGGAGCGGTCGGCTTCGAACCAGTCCGCCTGCTCGTCCATGTGCCACATGCCGACATGGTTCAGCCAGCTGCCGAGGTTGGTGGAGGAGGCGACGTCAGGGCTGACGGTCACGACCCGGGCGGCTATCTCCGGTGCCGCCCGCGAGAGGTCGAGCAGGAACCGCCCGAGGGCTTGTTGAGTCGACTCGCGACCCTGGTGGACGCGGTCAAACTCGGTCGGCGGCCGGAGCGGGGCCCTCGGCTGCGGCGCGGGACGCGACAGGCGTCGGGCGGCGGCCGCGCAGGCCACGCCCTCCGGGCTGTCGGGCGCGAAGTTGGCCCACGGCGCCACCGGGTCGGCCCCCAGGTCGCGGCCGAGCTGGTGCCACTGCTCGTCGGTCAGCAGCGCCGAGTGGTTACCGGGGTGGCCTTCCGTGGGCAGGCGCCAGGCTTTGATCGTGTAGGCCAGGACCACCGACGGCCGGTCGGTGACCCGGTCGGCGGCGGCGAAGGCTTCCAGCAGGTCGCCGAGGTCGTGACCACCGAGGTTGCGCAGTGCGGCGGCGATGGTGGCGTCGTCGAGGTCGCCGAGCAGCCGGCTGAGGCCGGCGCGGTCCGGGCCCGAGCCGGCTACCGCGGCGCGCAGTTCGCTCGGTGCTAGGCGCAGCGCGTACTGGTACTCCTCGTTGCTCATGGCGTCGATACGCCGCTCGAGCAGCTCGCCGTGCTCCAGCGCGAACAGTTCCCGCAGGTGGGCACCGTACTTGAGCATGATCGTGTTCCAGCCCGCAGCGGCGAACATGTCCTTTATGCGGGTGCCGGCGATGCCGGGGACCACCCGGTCGAGCGACTGGCGGTTGAGGTCGACTATCCACAGGACCTCGCCGAGCCGCGGCACCATGGGGTCGACGAGGGCCTCCCACACCGGACCTTCGTCGAGCTCGGCGTCCCCGACGAGGGCGATGCTCCGCCCGCCCATCTGGCCGATGGTCCCGTCCCCCCCGAAGTGCGTCGACACGTAGCGGTGGGCGATGGCGCTCCAGATAGACGCCGTGGCGCCGATCCCTACCGACCCGGTGGAAAAATCGACCGGGTCGTGGTCCTTCGTCCGGCTCGGGTAGCTCTGGATGCCGCCGAAGGCCCGCAGCTCGGTGAGGTAGCGCTCGTCGAGCCGTCCCAATAGGTAGTTGATGGCGTGCAGGACGGGGGAGGCGTGCGGCTTCACCGATACCCGGTCGGCGGCCTCGAGGTGGCGTAGGTACAGGGCCGTCATGATGCTCACCATCGAGGCCGAAGACGCCTGGTGGCCGCCGACCTTCAGGCCGTCATGGGTGCCGCGGGCCCGGTTGGCATGGTGGACCATGCTGACCGCCAACCACAGGACGCGGCGCTGGATGTTCTCGAGCAGCTCCAGCTCGTGGTTGGAGCCTGCCTGCGCCCGCAGCTTGGCGCCCGCGATCATGGACCGACGATAGCCGGGGCCTCCCTCGCCTTCTAACTAACTGCCATATAGAGGCAGTAGGACGCAACATTTTGACTCTGATTAGGTGGTAGATGATAGATTATTGCGGTGACAGGGGCTCTCAGCAATATAGACACCATTGACGGGCAGATCGTCCGGCTCCTGCAGCAGAACGCCCGCCGTACCTATGGCTCCATCGGGCAGGAGGTCGGGCTCTCGGCCCCGGCGGTCAAACGGCGCGTCGACCGCCTGGAGGCGACCGGCGTCATCCGTGGTTACACGGCGCTCGTCGACCACGCCTACCTCGGCCAGGCGGTCGAGGCGTTCGCCGAACTGCGCTTCGCCGGGAGCACCCGGGTCGACGACATCGAGGAGATCGCCCACGACGTGCCCGAGGTGCACGCCATCTTCACGGTGGCCGGGGACCCGGACGCGCTGGCCTGGATCCGCGTGAGCGACGTGCAGGACCTCAAGCGCGTCATCGACCGGTTGCGCAGTAGCGGGAAGGTCACCGGTACCAAGACGCTGATGGTGCTGAGCTCCTCGGTCCGCACTCCGGTGTGAGCTGCAAAGGCCGCTGGTAACATGCCAGACATGTTGGACCCCGAGGTAAAACCAGGAGAGTTCACGGCCGTCGACCGGTTCATTTTCGAGTCCTGGGGCTATTTCGTCATCCCCGGCGTGCTCTCGGCCGACGAGGCGGCCGAGTGCTACGCCGCCTCCGAGCGGGTGCACGCGCAGCGCGAACGCGGCTTCGGCCAGCTCGGCCGGGGCTACGAAACCGAGCCGTTTTTGGAGCAGTTGATCGACCACCCGGCCGTTCTGCCCAAAATCCGAGGGCTTTACGGCGACCGGTTCATCCTGCAGGCGTGCTGGACCACCATGCAACCCGCCCACGGCGGTATGGGCCGCTGGCACCAGGACGGCTCCAATGCCTACGACTTCAAGTTGCTCGGGTACCCGGTCCCGCTGGTCCAGCTGCGGGCCTCGTACCTTTTGACGGACCAGACCGAGCCGGGGACAGGCAACATGGAGCTGGTCCCCGGGAGCCACCGCAGCCAGGTCCCGCTCCCCCCCGAGGTGAGCGGTGCCGGCGACGACGTCGCCATAGGCCATGTGATCTGTGCCTCGGCCGGGTCGGTCCTCGTTTTTCATAATGCCGTCTGGCACCGCACCTACGCCCACCACGGCGACCGCGACCGCTACACGGCGCACTACATATACAGCCCGCCCTGGGCCCGCAGCGCCGACCGCCTGGAAAATTCACCGGAGTTCCTCGAGCGCACGACGCCGCTGCGCCGGGCGCTCATGGGCGAGTTCTCCCGTCCTGACGCCCCCTACGGGGCCAATTACGACCCGCCGCCGTTCGCCTCATAAGCAATTACCACTGGTAATCACCCGGTTTTGGGCCGTTCAGGAAGTCCCGTACGCCGACGGCCATGCGCTCGTAGTCGGCCGGCCGGTTGTACACGTGGGCGGAAAGCCGGATGGCGCCGTGGCCGTTCCAGGCGCCGACCGCCATCTCGACCCCGAGGGCGACCATGTGCTCCTGCAGTGCCCGGGCCTCCTCGCGGGTGTTGACGCTCCCGGGGGGCAGGGGCACAATGGCCATGCTGAGGCCGGCGTCGTGGTGCAGTTCGCTCGAAGGCACGCCCAGGGCCT
>CAYZVQ010000022.1:0-2685 GCA_964481925.1 uncultured Acidimicrobiaceae bacterium | reverse complement strand
GCCATGCTGAGGCCGGCGTCGTGGTGCAGTTCGCTCGAAGGCACGCCCAGGGCCTCGGCCACCGTGGCCTGGGCCCAGCACACGAGGGCTTCGTTGTGGGCCCGTACCCGGTCCCAGCCGAGCGAGCCGAGCAGGTCGAGCGTGATGGGCGCGGCCAGCCAGGCGCTGAGGTCGTCGGTGCCGATCCGTTCGAACGACAGCGGGAACCCGTCGAGCTCCGCCCACGATACGACCAGGGGGAGCATCTGCTCCCGCCATTGCGGTGCCACCCACAGCGCGCCGGTCCCGGCGGGCGTGCACGCCCACTTGTGAAGGTTGCCCACCCAGAAATCGGCACCGTACTTGGGGACGTCGAGGGGCAGCATCCCCGGCGCATGGGCGCCGTCGACCAGCACCGCGGCCCCGAAGCGATGCCCGACGGCCGCCACCGCCTCTATGGGGAAGCGGCGGGCCGTGGGCGAGGTGACCTGGTCGACGACGACGAGGCCGGTGCGCTCCGAGCAGTGCTCGGCGAAGATGGCGACGATCTGTTCGTCGGTGCTGTGGACGGGGACCTCCGCCACGACCCGGGTGGCGCCGGTGCGGGCGCACAACCGGTCGAGGGCGGTGGCAACGGCGCCGTAGGCGTGGTTGGTCGAGACGATCTCGGCGCCCGGCTCGAGCGTCAGCGACTGGGCGACGGCCGAGACACCGGCACTGACGTTGCTGACCAAGGCGACCTCTTCGGGACCGGCCCCGACAAATCGGGCCACCTCGCCCCGAGCCACGGTCACCAGGCCCGGGCACTCCCGGTAGAACCAGCGTTGTGGATGGACCGCCATCCGGGCGCGGAACTCGTTTTGCGCCACCATCACCGGCCCGGGAACGGCGCCGTACGAGCCGTGGTTGCAGTGCGCCACCTCAGGGTCGAGGACCCAAAGACGGCGGACATCTTCCCAGTCGTCGCCCCAGATCGGGTTGGCGCTCTTTGCCACTGCCCCTCCTCGTGTCACCTTTTCGCGGCACGCGCTTGGCGCGCCGTGGGCACTGTAACCGCTGGCGCGCCGCTCGGCCCGTCTCTACGGAGGCCCGGTACGGGCCCTGAGGTAGGTTGCGTCAATGATCTCGAACGACGGCGGTGCCCCGCGCACATGGATGGCCTCGCACACTCACCGTTCCTGGCTGTTGGGCCAGGCGCAGCGTCTTTTCGACTTCTTCCGCTCGTCGCTGGGCGAGGACGGCCGGTTCGCCGATCTCGACGACGACGGCCGGCCCGTCCAGTTCCGTGACGCCACTCAGAGCGTGCCCGGTCAGAGGTTGCTGACAGTGGCGCGGGCCGTGCACTGCTACTCCCTGGGCGAGCTGCTGGGCGTGCCCGGCTGCGCCTCGATCGTCGAGCGCGGGCTGCGAGCCCTGTGGGACGAGCACCGGGACCCGAAGTCCGGTGGCTACGTCCAGATCGTCGACGCCACCGGGCCCGTCGACGGGACCAAGTCGGCCTACGGCCACGCCTTCGTGCTGTTGGCGGCGTCGAGCGCCCTGAGCGCCGGCCACGACGCCCGGGGGCTCTATGAGGACGTACGCGCCGTCATCGACGAGCACTTCTGGTCCGAGCAGGACGGCGCCGCGCGCGAGGCCTTCGCCGGCGACTGGGACGAGCTCGAGCCGTACCGGGGCGCCAACGCCAACATGCACTTGTGCGAGGCGTTCCTGGCCGCGTCCGACGCCACCGGGGACGAGGCACTGGCCGAGCGGGCCGCCGGTATCGCGCAGCTGCTCATCGACCGTCACGCCCGCGCCCACGGCTGGCTGCTGCCCGAGCACTACGACACGGCCTGGCAGCCCATCCTCGGCTACAACCGTGACCGCACCGATTACGACCTCTTCCGGCCCTACGGGGCCACGATCGGGCACATGCTCGAGTGGTCCCGCCTGCTGCCCTCGGCCTGGATAGCCACAGGCAAGAGCGACGCCTGGATGCCCCAGGCCGCCGTGGAACTGTTCGCTGCCGCCGTCCGGCTGGGCTGGGACAACGAGCACGGTGGCCTGAGCTTTACCGTCGACTGGGACGGCTCGCCCGCCAACCCCGACCATTACTGGTGGCCGATAGCCGAGGGCATCTCAGCCAGCGCCTTCCTCCTCCACCTCACCGCCGAGCCCCTGTACGAGGAGTGGTACCGGAAGTTCTGGGACTTCGCCGGCTTCCACCTCATCGACTACGCCCGGGGCGGCTGGTACCCCGAGCTGGGCCCGACCAACCGGCGCAAGGTCAGCCTGTGGTACGGGAAGCCCGATCTCTACCATGCCCTCCAAAGCTGCCTGCTGCCATTGCTGACCCCGGCGCCGTCTCTCGCCGGGGCGTTAAAGGACCTCCCGCCCGTGACGTAGGTTACGCGCCCATTTCTATGCCCCAGTTAATTGGGGAAGGGGTTAATTGGGGAGGGGGCGCAGCACAAAATATTCGGGCACTTTCCGCTGCTTCACAAATATGGGGAACATTTCCCGCCAGGCGCTGATCAGGGACGGGTATGCAGGCGGGCACCCGGGCCCGACCAGTTCATGAAGCCGGGGGAGAGCATGGAAAGGTACGGTCGGGTACATGTGATGCTCTACGTGGTAGTTCATGTTCCAGTGCAACAGCCGGGTCACCGGGTTGACCAGGACGGTCCGGGTGTTGAGGCGCCAGTCCGGCACATTTTCAGCCAA
>CAYZVQ010000021.1:17064-29056 GCA_964481925.1 uncultured Acidimicrobiaceae bacterium | reverse complement strand
CACGCAGTCGACTGCCGAGTCGACCTCGGGGGTCCCGACAATGGCCTCGATCTGGTCGGCGACCGGTGCCTTGGCGATATCGACCGTCTCGCAACCGAAGCTAGCCGCCTGGGCCAGGCGCTCGGGGATCCGGTCCCCCACGATGACCACGGCCGCGCCCAGCAGATGGCAGGAGGCGGCACAAGCGAGGCCGACCGGTCCCGCTCCGGCGACGTAGACGACCGACCCGGGACCGACCCCTGCGCTCACAGCCCCGTGGAAGCCGGTCGGGAAGATGTCCGACAGACAGGTCAGGTCCTTGATCTTGGCCATGGCCTGGTCCCTGTCCGGGAAACGCAAGAGATTGAAGTCGGCGTAGGGGACCATAACGTACTCAGCTTGCCCTCCGACCCAGCCTCCCATGTCGACATAGCCGTAGGCGGCCCCGGGCCGGGCCGGGTTGACGTTCAGGCAGATCCCGGTTTTGCCCTCCTTGCAGTTGCGGCAACGACCGCAGGCAATGTTGAACGGCACCGAGACGAGGTCGCCCACCTTTATGAACTCGACATCGCGGCCGGCCTCGATGACCTCGCCTGTTATCTCGTGCCCGAGGACCAGCCCTGGGGACGCCGTAGTACGGCCCCGCACCATGTGCTGGTCGCTCCCGCAGATATTGGTGCTCACGACCTTGAGGACCACGCCATGGTCGCAGCGACGATCGCCCAAGGCCAAGACCGGGAAATCAATGGCCCGTAACTCGACCTTTCCAGGCTCGATGTACGCCACACCCCGATTGCTCTGCAAAGTGCCCCCACTTTCATTGTCGGCGACCAGAGCCAACCGTCTTATCAGCACACGGCCCGCTGCACAAGAGGCGAGCGAGCAATCCTCCCGCCGGCGGGCCTTGGCCCGGTCCTATGGGCCGATCTTGCGCAGATCCACGCTCTCGTCGGCGAGCTGAGCCGGGTCCACGCCCTGCCGGGTCTCGAGCAGCCTCCTGACGGCACGTACGTCACGTGGCCTGTTGAACCCGACGACCCCGCTGATCGCCCCCCCGTCCAGAAAAAAGGCGCTGAAGGAACCCGACGACGGGTCGCCGCGGTAGACGAGCTTGTCGGTCGATTGGGCATGACCGGACATCTGTATGTTCAGGTCATATTGGTCCGACCAAAACCAGGGGACCTCACCGAACCCGTCCCGAGCCCCGAGCATCGAGCGAGCCGCGGCCACGCCCTGGTTTTGAGCGTTCTGCCAGTGCTCGAGACGGAGGCGACGGCCGAGGAAAGGGTTCGGGTGGTTCGCCACGTCGCCGGCGGCATAGATCCCCTTCACCGAGGTCTCGCAGAACTCGTTGACCACGATCCCGTTCGCTACCTCCAGCCCGGCGGCTTCGGCCAGTTCCACCGCCGGGACGATACCGACACCGACGACCACGAGGTCGGCACCGATCCGCTCGCCATCCGTGGTCACCACGTGGGTCACGGTGGAACTCCCGCCGATCCGTTCGAGGCAAGTGCCCGTCTCGACGCGGGCCCCCTGGCTGACGTGGTAGCGCTGGAGGACGGCGCCGAGCTCACGGCCGAGGGCCCTCCACAGGAGCACGTCGTCGGCTTCGATCAAGGTCACCGTGCAGCCCGAGGCAACGGCGCTCGCCGCCACCTCGGTGCCGACGAAGCCACCCCCGACCACCACGACGGATGCACCGGGCCGGAGGTGTTCACGGATGACGAGCGAGTCGTCGAGCGTCCTCAGGTGTACGACGCCGTCGAGGTCGGCACCTGGGAGGGCGAGGCGCCGGGGGCGGCCGCCCGTGCACAGGAGCACCTTGTCGGGTCGGGCCCGCCCGCCATCGGCGAGCTCGAGCTCTCGAGAGGACGGGTCGATGCCGACGACCGTCGAAGACAGCCGGAGGGTCACTTCTTGGTCGTCCCACTCCTCCTGGGACTGGATCCGGATCTGCTCGAGGTCGGTTGTCCCGAGGAGGAGCTCCTTCGAGAGCGGGGGTCGCTCGTAGGGCAGGTGGGGCTCCGCCCCGATGAGCTGGACCTCCCCGCTGAAGCCCTCTTCCCGTAGAGCGCGCGCCGCGCACGCGCCCGCCATGTTGGCGCCGACAATGGCGATGAGCCCGGCCGTCATCGCTCGGGCGCGGGGGCGTCTCCTCCAAGGCCGATCTCGAGGTCGGTACCGGCAACGCGTACCGGGTACGTACGCAACGGGACGTGAGCGGGCGCACCCTTTGCCTTCCCGCTGCGGAGGTCGAAGCGGCCCTGGTGCTTGGCGCATTCGATCATATTGTCGAAGACGAAGCCGTCGCAGAGACGAGCGTACTCGTGGGTGCAGATGCCATCGGTGGCGAAGAACCCGCCGGAGCTGCGGTACAGGGCTAAAGAAAGACCGTCGACGGAGACCTCCATGACGTCGTCTTCATCGAGGTCGGCGGTGCTGGCTACACGGACCCATCGCGGCGTGGTGCTCATGGCTTTGGTCTCATGATATGGCCGGCACAACGGGCCCGGGCTCGGCCCCGGCGTCGGCTACATCGGCGGCACCGGGCAGGGGGCGGCGTACGAAGTAGGTGGGCTCGTGGCGCTGGCGCCAAAGGGCGGGGACCATCTCACGCCATGCCGCCCACATGGAAGGGTACGGCGTTGGGCAGTCCGCACGCATTGCCTCGTGCAAGCGGGGCAGGGAGTGGAACGGGACGGTCGGGTTCATGTGGTGCTCGACGTGGAAGCCCATGTTCCAGACGAGGAGGCGGTTCAGAGGGTTCATGAGGACGGAACGAGTGTTCTGGCGCCAGTCAGGGGCTCCCTCCACCAGAGCCGCGTGCTGGGTCAACGTGGTCCAAGACAGCAGGGGCGAGCCGACGAAGCGGGCTACGAACAGGAGCAGGACCGGCCACCAGACGTGGAAGCCGATGGAGAGCCCGACCGTCGCCAGGTAGACCGCCACACAAGCACGCGACGACCATTTCACCTTGCCGTACTCGCTGGGAGGGACGAAACGGCGGCTGAGGTCGTCGGGCTTGATGGCATTTCTGACCGTGGAGTACAGCCAGATGAACACGAACCGCAGGCGGAAGAAATCGATCACGAGATAGCGCATCTGCGGTGGAGGCTCGAGGAAGATCTCGGGGTCGAGGCCCGGGTAACTGGTGTAGGTGTGGTGGGCGGCGTGCACCCACCGGTCGCGCAGGGGCTCTTTCAGCATCACGACGCCGACGAAGTAGTGCACCGCTTCGTTCAGCCACGACGAGCGGAAGGGCGTCCGGTGATGAGTCTCGTGCAGGATCGCCTCGCCGAAACAGAACACGTTGGCGAAGAGCAGGAAACAAATGACCCGAGCCCAGACCGGGAACACGTCCGCGACGGTCAAAGTGCCGAACAGCACCGTCAAGACCAGGTATGACCCGAAGTAAATCAGGCCGTGGACGTTGGTACGCCTGCGAAGGTCCTTCAGCGTCTGGCGTTCGAGCTGCACCCGGTACCACAGTGGCTCAGCCGCGAGCTCCTGTTGCATGGTAGGCCCCCCTGATATTGCTTGCTTGGTGGCGCGATCCTAGCGGGGCAGTCCCGGGTTAAGCAGACGCTATTTGCGGTATAGGGCTCTCCGGCTTATGGTTGTGGCGAAAAAGGAGCCCGGGAATGGAACCTCGCGAACGAGTCCTTCGGGCACTCGCCTTCCAGGTCCCCGACCGGCCCCCGATCTCCCATGCCATACTGCCTTGCGCCCAGCTGCACTACGGCGCCGCGCTGGAACGGGTGACAGACCCCGTGCCCGAGGACTTCGGTTGGTCCCTGCTCCCGGACATACCCGCGGAGGAGCTGCCGGCGGGGTACAGGGGGGGCGACACCCTGGACGAGTGGGGCACCCTTTGGAGGGTGACGCGCCCGGGCCGTTTCGGCATCCCGATCGAATGCCCCATTGCCCCGGACTGGAGCAATTACGGCACCTACCAGTGGCCGGAGCTGGGCCCAGGTACCCCGCTCGACACGGCCGTGCCCAAGTACCGCCAGTACAGCGGGCAGATGACAGGCAAAAGCGCCGCCTATTACGCCCGAGGCGGGTGGGTCACCTTCTTCGAGAAGCTGCAGCAGCTGCATGGCCTTGAGGCCACCCTGGAGGACCTGGCCATGCGCGAGCCCATGATCTACCGGTTGCGGGACGACCTGTTGCAGTTCAACCTGGCCTGGCTCGACCGATGGCTGGCGGAGGACTACCAGGGCGTTCAGTTCGCCGACGACTGGGGGGCACAGGCCAACATGCTGGTGTCGCCGTCGATGTGGCGCTCGTTCTTCAAGCCCGTGTACGCCGAGATGATGGGCAAGGTCAAAGAGGCCGGCCGGCACGTCTGGTTCCACAGCGACGGCTACATCCTGCCGATCATCCCCGACCTGATCGAGCTCGGGGTCGACGTGCTGAACTGCCAGAGCGCGGTAATGGGGCTCGACAAGCTCAAGCGGTTCGCCGGCCAGCTGTGCTTCCGTACCGACATCGACCGCCAGCAGGTCCTGCCCTTCGGGCAGCCTGACGACGTCAAGCGCCACGTACACGAATTGTTCGAGGCCCTCGGGACGCCCAGCGGCGGCATCGTCGCCTGCGGCGAGATCAGCTACGACGTGCCGCTGGCCAACATCGAAGCGATGTACGAGGCCTTCCTGGAGTTCAGCTAGTATCCTGGCCCTCGTGCCTTTCCTGCCCTCTGAGGACGGCTTGCAACAAGCCAACCGACCACGCGCCCTTCATGTTCCCCGCCGGTCCGTGAGCATCGGCCTGGTAACCGGCATTTTGCTAGTTGCCCTGGTCGTCCCCGTACCACTCGCCGGAGCGGCCGCGACCCGGCCAAGCGTGGCCCCCGACCTCGGTAGGGCCACTCACGTCGCGGACAGCGTGCTGGAACAGGTCGGGGTGGGCGGCGCTGCGCCCCCTACCATCCTTACCGGGCAGCCTGCTCTGCTCAGCCGCGGGAAGCCAGGAGTCGTGTACGTCGGCGCCGGTTATTGCCCTTACTGCGCGGTCGCCCGGTGGTCGCTCCAGATAGCCCTGGCCAAGTTCGGCACGTTCTCCCAGCTCGGCCCAGCCGCCTCGTCGTCCTCCATGGATGTCTACCCGGGCGTCAAGAGCTGGAGTTTCCAGGGGTCCCATTACTCCAGTCCCTACTTTAGCTTCGCCGCGCTCGACGCCGGAAGCGCTTATCCAAGCGTCCTCCCCCAGCCGGAACGGCGACTTTTGAGTACTTATGATAAGCCCCCTTATGCTCCCGGCCAAGACCGTGGTGCGATCCCCTTTATCGACATTGCCGACCGCTATGTGCAGGCCGGGAGCAGTGCTTCGGTGGCGGTACTGGAGCACTTGACGCTCAACCAGATTTCGCTCGACGCGAAACACCCCTCAAGCCCGGTCGCCCGCTCGTTGGACGCGGCCGCCAACTACCTGATCGGGGCCCTCTGCTCGATCGCCGGCCAACAATCTGCGCCCATCTGTGCCTCGCCCATGATCGTGCGAGTGGAGGCCAAGTTGTCGCCTGCGCCCGCTACCACCACCACGACAGTGGCACCGACCACAACCACCACCACGACAGTGGCGCCGACCACAACTACCACCACGACAGTGGCGACGACCACAACGACCGGCTACTAGTACCTCTGGTGCGCCGGCGCGCGTTGCGTTCGCACGGCACGCGTTGCACTCGCTTTCCGGGACAACGGGCGAACCTTCCGGGACAACGGGCGAACCTTTAGGAGCCCTCGAGCCACGATGTCCGGGTCAACACGACCAAGGGGCCGAGATGACGCTGCCGGTCAGTAGCCCGCCTCGAGGTGGAAGAGCCTCAGGTGGTCGGGGTCGTGAGGGTCGTAAAACTGGCACCCGGGGGTGGCTCAAAGACTGAGGCGGGCGGGCCCATGTCCAGCTTTGTGATCTCGAACGACGAACCGTCACCAGCGGTACCACCTGTGTACTTGGCCAGCCCGAGGATGCCGTCAGCGGTAACGCACCACTCGTAGACGCCCGCCTGCCCCTTTACCTTGCCAGTGAGCGAGACGCACTTGAGCGGGATCCCATTGACGCTCATAGTCGAATTGGTGACCTTGAAACCTTGGATAGCCGCCTCCACCTGGAGCGCCTCGGCCAGTTGGTAAACGAAACCGCCTGTGAAATCGACGAAAGAGGCGACGGCTTGCCCTGGGCTACCCGCCCCCTCCGTGCTCTGGAGGCAGGCCCACTGAGCGCCACTGCCCGACTGGGTGCACTCATACTGGTTTTTCCCGTCTCCCACGAGGTCCGTGGCGCCGCCGCCTCCCGCCCCGGGCTCCGTGAAGGCGTACTTGCCTCCGGGTTCCTGGGCAAAGGTTATGACGGTGGGAGCTCCGCCGCTCCCCGTCGTCTCGTAGGTCGCCTGATAGGAGGCCTTCTCGCCTTTCTGGACCTCTGACTGCAGGCTCCTCAGCGACCTCGCCGCGTCGGCGATGGCGTGAACGGCGTTGATGACCTTGCCTATGCTCCCTATGCCACACCCGCTCAGCAAGAGGCCCATAATGAGGACCACCGTGGCTGCGGGACGGGCGCGCCGCCCCGCCTCCGGGAGGCAAGCCCGTCTGACGCTTGTTGTCCGGCTCATGTTGTCCTCCTGTGGGGCCGGCAACCCCGCCGCGCACCCATTGGGCTTCCCGCACCATATCTGCTGTCATGTGCCCGAGGAGCGATACTCTCCTCAGGCACGGCAAGGACCAGAACGGGAACCCAACAAACCAGACGGTGGTTACATAGGGCATGAAGACGACCAAGAACATCCTGATGGCGCTGGTCATGGGCGTACCTTTGATTTTTGCTTCCTCCGCGGGGGCGTCGGGAGCGCCGGCAATGGGCAGTTTCGGCCCTGTTTCGGTAAGTTTCGTATCCGCGTCCCGGGGCTTCGTCCTGGGGACTTTGCCATGCTCCCATGCCCCGTGCACCTCTGTCCTCACCACGGGCAACGGCGGTGCGTCCTGGTCGGAGCGGGCCGCTCTCCCGGCGCCTGTCCCCAACCCGGCGGCGTCGGAGTCACCGTCGGGCGTGAGCGAGATCGCCTTCGCCAATCCCTCGGACGGGTGGGTCTTCGGCCCGGCGCTGTGGGCCACAATAAACGGGGGCACTACCTGGCACCAGGAAAAGCTCGGTGGCCCCGTACTCTCCCTCACCACCGCGGGCAGTTACGTGTACGCCGCGGCCGGCAGTTGTTACGAGACCAGCAATAGTTGTTCGCCCACCGTCAAGCTCGAACGCTCACTGGCACAACAAAACGCGTGGCATGCCGTCGCCGGTATTTCCGGCCATGGGGCACAGGTTTTGCTCGCTTCACAGGGCGCGTCCGTGTGGGCGGCGCTGTGGCCGTCCTTCGCCGGGCCGGCATCGGTGTGGGCCAGCGCCAGCGGGACATCGTGGCGCCGTGACCCGGACCCGTGCTACGACCGCTCGCAGGGTATAGACCTCGCCGGCTTGGCCGCACCGAAAGTGAACGTCTTGTTCGAACTCTGCGCCGGTAACCCCGGCGCCGGTCAAGAAGCCAAGAGCCTGAGACTCTCGACCGACGGAGGGGTAACCTCTCACCTAGTGAGCAACCTGCCCCTGGGCGGTCTGGCCTACGGGACCGCCGCCGCCAACAGCAAAGACGTCGTCGTCGATGCCGCCTCGGGTGCCAGCATGCTTTACCACTCTGTCAACGGAGGGACGACGTGGGCCACGAAGACATTCGACGACGGGGGCGCCGGCCTTTACGACCTGCAGTTCGCGACCCCCGCGTTCGGTGCCGTGGTCGAAGGCCGCCCGGGACTGGGGGCCTCGTCCAACCGCTTGTTGATAAGCCGCGACGGCGGCACAACCTGGCAGGCGAGCCACCTCTGATGGGCATGGCCGCACAGGGCAAGGCGAAAGCAGCCAAGGCTAGGTTGGCGGTCCCGGCGGCAACAGCCACGTTCCTGGCCCTTTTCCTGGCGTTCCTGCCCGGGACCGGCGCCGCCCGACTGGCGGCGCAAGCAGCCAGTACCGGCCCGGCCGTTCCCGTGATCGCCTGTGCCAGCAGCTACGGCGCCGGCCCGCCCGCGGGCCTTAGTGTCCTACCTCGCTCCCTCCGACCGGGACTGCCCGCCGGAGTGGCCAAGATGCTCGCCTACTACACCAACGACCGGCGCACCCTAGACCCGGTGCTGGCGCCTCGAGGCTGGGACTGCCAGGTCCAGGTCGGCGCCGACGGCACCACGGGCGTCAACGTCTACCCGCCGGCGACGTCGCCGACGCCTAGCGGCACGGGCCACGAGGAGGTGCAAGCCGCTTCGGACTCAGCCTGCCAGGGTTGTGTCTACTCGACCGTTTGCGCCTTGGTGCCGGCGGCCGGTGAACAGCTCGGCTTCGCCATGCTCCCGTGCGCCCCACTCAAGCGGGGCGAGGTCGTCACGTGGATCTCGGGGTCGGCCAAAGACAGTGTGCCCCCTGTCCACGACGTCATCGCCTTCGAGGAACCGGGCCACGACCCGGCCCACGCGGTCGTACTGTACGACTACACGACGGGCCAGGGGGGCGAGGCCTCCGAGGAGACCTGTACCTTGCCCTCGGACCAGCGCGCCCTGTGCGCCTCCATCCTCGACAACTTCGTCGCCCACGACTGGCTCATGGGCTGAAACAGGCCAGCTAAACCCGCCTGGCCGCGAACCAACCGGACAGCAGCAGGGCTGCCTCTTGTGCAAGTACACCCCGCACCACCGGCAACTCGTGGTTCAGACGGGGGTCGGCGCAGAGGTTGTACAGCGAGCCGCACGCCCCGGCCTTGGGGTCGGCCGCCCCGAAGACCAACCGGCCCAGACGGGCGGCGACAAGGGCCCCGGCGCACATGGGGCATGGTTCGAGCGTGACATACAAGGTGGCGTCGACCAGCCGCCAGGAACCCGTCGCCTTGGCCGCCTCACGTATGGCGAGCACCTCGGCGTGCGCCGTGGGGTCGCCAGTGGCCTCCCGGGCGTTGGCGCCCCGGCCGATGACCTCGCCCCGCCTCACGACTACGGCGCCTACCGGCACCTCGCCCGCCTCCCCGGCCCGGGCCCCAAGCTCGAGCGCCAGGCGCAGGTAGCGTTCGTCGGTACCGCTGGGACCGGCCTCGTTCCCGCTCAAGGCGGCACCGTGCCGGAGAGCGCGGCGATCACCTGGTCATGTACCAGGCCGTTGCTCGACACGGCATTGCCCCCGTCGAGACGGCGCTCGCCGGCGAAGTCGCTGAACTTTCCTCCCGCTTCCTCCACGATCACCTGAAGGGCGGCGATGTCCCAGAGGGAGTCGACGGGGTCAAGGGCGGCGTCGCACGCCCCCTCCGCCACCAGCATGTGCTGCCAGAAGTCTCCGAACCCGCGGTCGTGCTTCACCTTCGAGGCCAGGTCGACCAGCCGTTCGGGGAACGGGAAATCGCGTATGCAACCACATGAGATGGAGGCTTGCGAGAGGTCCGCCACGCTGGAAACGCTGATCCGTTCACCGGCCTCCCCGGGGACGCCGGCATAGGCGCCATGGCCGCGCCGCGCCCACCAGCGGCGGCCCAGGGCCGGGGCGGAGGCGACCCCGACCTCGATGACACCCTCAACTTCCAGGGCGAGCAGCGTGGCCCACACCGGGATGCCGTGAACGAACTGGACCGTGCCGTCGATCGGGTCGACCACCCAGCGTCTCTCCCCCCGCCCGGTAGTGCCCATCTCCTCGCCCAGTACGGCATCAGACGGCCTTTCCCGGCCGATCAGCTGCCGGATGGCCAGCTCAGCGCCCCGGTCGGCTTCGGTGACGGGGCTCAGGTCAGCTTTGGTCTCGACGGCCAGCGAGGGGCGCCGGAAAGCGGAGAGCGTCAGGCGGTCCGCCAAATCACAGGCCGCCAGGGCCAAATCGAGATCAACGACCATGCAGCGCCACGTTAGTAAGGGCGCAGGCGACGGGCAGCTTCCTCGGCCTTGCGCGCCACTTCGCCAACGGGCAAGCCGAGCTGCGACGCGGCGCGGGCGCAGTCCTCGTACTCGGCTTTGAAGCGGTGCGGACCGATCTTCACATGCACCGCCTGGCCGTCGACCTTGACCTCGATCTCTTCACGAGCCAGGGCATAGCGGGCCACTTGGTGCTGGCGGAACCCGAGCGTGCCCGTTTCCCGGGTGAGGGCGCGGGCCAACCCGGCGACCTTCTCGGGCTCAGCCAGCACGCTGACCACATGGGCGGGCCGTCCCTTTTTCGCCAGCGCGGGGACCAGCCAGGCGTCGAGAGCACCGGCAGCCATCAGGACCTCGACCGTGTGGGCCAGCACCTCCCCGGTCACGTCGTCGACGTTGGCCTCGAGCACCAGGAGGTCCTGAGCGTGGCCGGCCAGTGCGCCACCCGGCGCCGCTTCCTCCCCCACGACGACCTGAAGGACGTTCGGGGCACCCGAAAGCTCGGCGGCTCCCGCGCCGTACCCGGCGGCGGTGACCTTCATGGGCGGCAGTGGCCCGTACGACGTCACCAACCCGGCCAGCAGCGCCGCCCCCGTCGGGGTGGTGAGCTCCACCGTTTGGCTCGTCCCGTGGACAGGCACACCGGCCAGGAGCTCGACCACGGCCGGCGCCGGGTTGGGCAGTAGCCCGTGCGCCCCTCGAAGGGTGCCCGTACCGAGGGCCACCGGGCTGGCGAAAACCGAGGACACGTCCAACGATTCGAGAGCCAGGCAGGTCCCTATCACATCGATCAGCGCGTCCAGGCCGCCCACTTCGTGGAAATGCACCTCCTCCGGGCTAACGCCATGGACCGAGCCCTCGGCGACGGCGAGGCCGCCGAAGACCTCCTGCGCTCTGCGCCGGGCGCGCTCGGGTAGACCGGTCGCGCTCTCGAGGAGCCCGCGGATGGTCGCCCAGGTGCGCTCGACGATATCCTCCTTAGGGTCCACCTCTACCAGGAGCCTGGTGGCAGCCAGGCCACCGCGCGTCGTCCTCTCGGCCTTGATAGTCCAGCCGCGTAGAGCCAGCGTGCGCAGGCCGGCGGTCACCTCGTCCAGGTCGGCGCCGGCGTCGAGCAGGCTGGCCAAGGCCATGTCACCGGCTATCCCGGAGAAGCAGTGCCACCAGGCGGTGGTCAAGCGCTGACTCCGGACTGGTGAAAGACAGCAGGTACTCCGGCTCCGGCGGGGCGGCGCTCGCCCAGGATGCGGGCCACGGCCCAAGCCGCGCCGAAGCCGTTGTCGATCCCCACAACACACAGGCCGGGGGCGCAGCTCGCGAGCATGGCCAAAAGGGCGGTCACTCCCTGCAGGGAGGCGCCATAACCGGCACTCGTCGGGACCGCCACGACAGGCGCCGGCGTGAGCCCCCCCACCAAACTGGCCAGGGCGCCCTCCATCCCGGCGATGACGACGACGGCATCGGCCTCGGCCAGGGAGTCGACGTGCTCCAATAACCGATGGACGCCGGCGACGCCACAGTCGGCCGTCAGCTGGGGGCGAAAACCTAGGGCGACCAGAGTCGAAATGCACTCCTGGGCCACGCCCAGGTCGGCGGTGCCGGCCGCGAAAACCTCAACTCGCCCGTCGCGCTCAGGCGCCGCCCTCCACACCAGGGTCGTACCCTGGCGCCGGCCGTCCGGGTGGGCTCCCAGCGTCGCCGCCGCCTGCTCGTCGCTGGCCCGGGTGAGGATGACCGGGCCACCGTGCGCCTCGCCCAGCAGCTCGCCCACGATGGCAACACAGTGGGCTACCGACTTACCGGGACCATAGACCGCCTCAGGCAATCCCTGGCGCAGAGCCCGGTGGTGGTCGACGCGGGCGAAACCTAGGTCGGCGTAGGGCAGGCGCCGCAATCGCCGCACAACCTCGTCGGGGCTGACAGATCCGGACACGAGCTCGTCGAGAAGGCCGTAGAGCGCAGCTTCGTCCATTGCTGCCCATGCTGCCACGCTTCGGGCGTATCGCCGGTGGCGAGGAGGAGCCGCCGGACGGCGCGTAACGCTACTGGTGTGCCTAATGGTGTGCCTAATGGTGTGCCTA
>CAYZVQ010000021.1:0-16964 GCA_964481925.1 uncultured Acidimicrobiaceae bacterium | reverse complement strand
GTGCCTACTGGCGTGGTTGTGCCCGCAAGCCGTCGCAGATGACCCCGATCAGCCGGGAGGTCGCATCGTGCCCGGCGTGACGGTCAGCGACCATGCAGGTGCCCATCACCAGGGCCGTCACGTCGGCCGAGCTGATGTCGTCTCGGACGCAACCGCCCTCTTGGGCCCTTTGAAGGAGCACCTCGAACGCCCTTTGCAGCTCGCCCTTGACGACGGCGTGAACTTCGTCGTCCAGGCCCTCCTGAGCCAGCTCGTCGGTCAGGTCGCGCTTTTTGACGGCCACCTCGACCAGTTCGGACACGAACGTGAACAACGCCGCACCGGCGTCCTCGGCTCCGCTCAACGCCTTGGCCCGCTCCACCAGGGCTTTCAACCGGACCATGACGACTGCCTGGAACAGCGCCTGCTTAGTCGGGAAGTGGCGGTAGACAGTACCTACGCCGACCCCGGCCCGGCGGGCGATCTCGTCGATCGGCACGGCAAGGCCCTCGGTGGCAAATACCTCTTCGGCCGCCCGCAACACCTTGTCCACATTGCGGCGTGCGTCCGCCCTCAGCGGGCGGTGCGCCTCCCTCGGACCATTGGTCGAGGTAGTGACGGATGTCACATCCAACTCCTTGACATACGGAACCCTCGTTCCGTATAGTGGCAAACGGAAGAGCCGTTCCGAATCATACCCTTCCGGGAGGCACTGTAATGGCAACCAGTTTGGGAACACCCCTAGAAGCGCCGGTCGTGGTGCGCGACGAGCCCGACCCACGGCGCTTCCGAGCACTAGGCGTGATCGCCATCGCCCAGCTGATGATCGTCCTCGACGCTTCGGTCGTGACTATTGCCCTCCCCTCGGCCCAGCGTGCCCTGCACATCTCGCTCGCCAACCGCCAGTGGGCCTTGACGGCGTACACGTTGGCGTTTGGCGGCCTGTTGCTGATCGGCGGGCGGATAGCCGACTTTATGGGCCGTAAGCGAATGTTCATCATCAGCCTCCTCGGCTTCGCCGCCGCCTCCGCTCTGGGCGGGTTGGCACAGAACGGGGGGATGCTCTTCGGCGCCCGAGCCCTGCAGGGCGCCTTTGCGGCCGTGATGGCCCCGGCCTCGCTGTCGCTGCTCACGGTGACGTTCACCGAACCGAAAGAGCGGGCACGGGCGTTCGGCGTGTACGGCGCCGTCGCCGGCGGCGGCGCCGCCATCGGCCTGGTCCTGGGCGGTTTGCTGACTCAGTACGCCTCGTGGCGCTGGACGCTGCTCATCAATGTGCCGATCGCCATCGTCACGGCCGTGGCCACCGCGCGCGAGGTCAAGGAGAGCAAGGCCGAGGGCGAGGTCCATTACGACATTCCCGGGGCCTTGACTGTCACCCTGGGCCTGTTGTCACTTGTCTACGGGTTCACCCGGGCCGAGACGGACGGGTGGGGCTCGTCGACCACGCTCTTGCTGCTCGCCACCGCTGTCGTCCTCCTGGTCGCCTTCGTGATCATCGAGCGCACCACGGCTGCCCCTTTGCTGCCCTTGCGGGTCATACTCGACCGCAACCGGGGCGGTTCGTTCCTCGCCTCGTTGCTGGTGGGCCTTTCGCTGTTCGGGATGTTCCTCTTCCTGACCTTCTACCTTCAGGGGACGCTGCACTATTCGGCCCTCAAGAGCGGCTTTGCCTTCCTGCCGTTCTCGGCCGGCATAATCATCTCGGCCATGCTGGCCAGCCAAGCTTTGCCCCGGGTCGGCCCCCGGTGGTTGATGACTGGCGGCCTGGTGATGGCCGTACTGGGCATGCTGTGGTTCACCCACATCGGCCTGCACACGAGCTACGTAGCCCACGTCCTGCCCGCCGAGATCGTCATGAGCATGGGCATGGGGTTCGTCTTCGTGCCCTTCAGCAGCACCGCCTTGATCGGCGTCGCTCCCCAAGATGCCGGCGTCGCCAGTGCGCTGGTAAACGCCACCCAGCAGGTGGGGGGGTCAATGGGCACAGCGCTGCTCAATACCGTGTTCGCCTCGGCGACGGCCAGCTATCTGGCCTCCCACCACGGGCCCCTGGCCAAGGTCTTGGCCCCGGTCCACGGCTACACCACCGGCTTCGAGATCGGTTCGGTGGTCCTCTGCATCGCCGTGGTCTCGACGATATTGCTCATCAAGGCGTCGCGTCGCGACCTGCCCGCGGCAGAGCACGTGGGGGCAATCGCCTAGCACCGGTTAGGGCGCCCGTCGCAGGCGGGCGCCCGTCCAAAGGGGGGCGTGGAGGCGATCGCCCTATGCTGGCGTGATGCACGAGGTGACGGCGTGAGGCGGGTGACCGAGAGCACGACCATCGGCTATCTCGGCCCTCCCGGCACCTTCACCGAGGAGGCCTTGCTGGGCCAGGCGGACCTGGCGAGAGCAAAGCGTGTCCCGTTCCCCAGCTTTTGGGACGTGCTCGGGGCGGTGGGCAACGGCATGACGGACGTCGGGCTGGTGGCTCTGGAGAACTCAATAGAGGGCTCCGTAAACGTGACCCTCGACCCGCTCATTTTTTCGCATGAGCTGTGGATCGTGCGGGAGGTCCAGCTCTCGGTTGCCCAATGCCTAGTGGGTGTGGCCGGGACGCGTCTGGACCAGGTGAAGAAGGTTGTCTCGATGCCGGTCGCCACGGCGCAGTGCCGGACGTGGCTATCGCAGCACCTCGCGGGCATCGAGCAGGAAGCCAGCCCGTCGACCTCAGAGGCCGTGAGGAAAGTGGCCGAGCAAAAGGACCCGCAGGTGGTCGCCATCGGGACCAAACAGGCGGCCCAGCTGTACGGGCTCGCCGTCCTGGAGACGGGGATAGAAGACCACGACGGTAATACGACCCGTTTCGCCCTGGTCGCCCGCCCGGAATGGGGCATACCGGCACCCACCGGCCACGACAAAACGACCATCGTTTGCTTCCAATCCTCCGACCACCCCGGCAGCCTGCACATGATCCTGGGGCAGTTCGCCGCCCGCAACTTGAACCTCACCAAGCTTGAGTCGCGTCCCACCAAAAAGGCGCTAGGCGAGTACTGCTTCGTCATCGACATCGAGGGCCACGTGGCCGATGAGGTCGTGTCCGACTGCTTGCGTGACTTGCACGCCACGTTGCCGGAGATCAAGTTCCTGGGCTCCTACCCGGCGGCCGGCGAAGACGGGGAGCGGCTCCGCCAGGCCGCCACCGAGGCCTGGCGCGCCGCCGACAACTGGGTACAGGACCTCCGCAAGCACCTTCACGACTGATGGGACGGGCATGACAGGACGTTAGGATCGCCCCTGCTGGACCTGGAGGGATGGCAGAGCGGCCGAATGCGAGGCTCTTGAAAAGCCTTGGGAGTGCAAGCTCCCCGTGGGTTCAAATCCCACTCCCTCCGCGTAGCGTAACCGCTGCTCAAAGGCACTGTCTGGGCTCGCCGCACGCCTAAGGTCGGCCAGCCCTCACGTAGATTAGATTGACCTGGAGCCCCCACTAGACAGGCTCCTCGCCTTCATGGCCACGGCCCTCGTCGCGCCGCCCGAGCTTAGATCGGACAGGCGCTCGTTCGCTCAAGGAGCCATCGTCGGGGTCACAAACCCGAAAACGGTCGTCTTCCTGGCCGCCATCCTCCCGTGTCCGGGCGCAAGGACTGACATGCCTGCTGCCAACGCCGTAGGGCCTGCGCTGACGGGCCCGATCGACCGCCTGCGAGCCTTGGGCGACCCGGACCTCACAGCCGCCCGGCTCGGGGAACGACCAACCGTTGTCGCTCAAACCTGCACGACAGTCTCCTAGCCTTGGCTCGTGAGCAGGCCGGTCGTCGTCCATGAATACCTTCGGAGGGCACGAGAGACGTCGATCGATGGCCTGGCCTGGCTCGATCGGCTGCCCAGCCTCATCGAGGAGGCATGCCGCGGCTGGGACATCGAGATCGCCGGGGAGCCGTACGAAGGGGGCGTATGTGGCTGGGTGGCACCGGTACGCGGCGCCAGCGGTGAAGCCGTGCTCAAGGTCAGCTGGCCGCATGCCGAAGCGGCGTCCGAGGCCGTGGCGCTGCGTTGGTGGGACGGCGCCGGCACGGTCCGGCTGCTCGCCGAACGCAGCGATGCCTGGACGATGCTGCTCGAGCGCTGCGAGCCGGGCACGCCGCTGCGAGACGTCGGACTGCCCAACGAGCGCGGGTTGGCGATCGGTGCCGAACTGTTAAATGCCCTATGGAGCAAAGGAGCCCCGCCCGTCGACGGTCCGCGCTTCGGCTCGATGGCGGAAGTCTGCGACGAGTGGGCGCAGGGCGCGGAGCGCCAGGCCGAGAGGTACCGCGCTGCGCTACGTGCGCTCGGGACCGACCCAGGCATCCTCACCCTGGGCGTCGAGCTGCTCCGCGGGCTCCCCCGTTCTTCGGACCGGCAGGTTGTGGTGCATGGTGACTTCAATCCGGGTAACCTGCTCGCCGCAAGTCGCGCTCCGTACCTCGCCATCGACCCAAAGCCCATGCTCGGCG
Source organism: uncultured Acidimicrobiaceae bacterium (assembly GCA_964481925.1). Classification (GTDB taxonomy): domain Bacteria; phylum Actinomycetota; class Acidimicrobiia; order Acidimicrobiales; family Palsa-688; genus Fen-671. The sequence continues at coordinate 12,504 of CAYZVQ010000021.1, read as the reverse complement.
ACCCGGCCTATGACCCATGGTCGCTGGTCGCCCAGCTGGACTGGCCCTTCCGACTGCCCGACGCGGCGCGCGTCGTCCAGCAGCGCATCCGCCGGCTCGCGGAGCGGCTCGACCTCCTCCCGGAACGGATCGCCGCCTGGGGTGTCGCGCGCGACGTCCAGGGAGGCCTGTGGGCGGCGTCGGAGGGAGACGCTGCCCTCGGAGCGAAATGGATCCGCTCGGCGACAATCACCGCGCCGATGTTGAGCTGACGGCCACCGGGGCCTTTGGTGGGTGACCCGTGACCGCGCTCGAGTGAACAGTTTGGAGCAGTGTCTCGCGGTGCTTACTGATGCGCCGCCCGCGCCTCAAGAAGTACCCGCGCCTCAATAAGTAATTGACGCCAGGAGCTCCCCGTTGCCTACCTGCGGGTACGCAAGGACCGACCACCAGAGGGTACCTTTCCCCGTGGCGCCCTTGAACGCTCCGGTACCGCCCACAACCTTGAACGAGGCGGCCTCGATGAGCACATTGGGGTAGGTAGTGGGGCAGATCTTGTCCGAAGTGGTCGTCAACCAGAAAGAAGCCCCTTTGTCAGGGCCGCTCTGCTGGGTCAAGCCGTACTCCTCGTATTGGATGTCGCAACCATTCGACGCACTGAGGACCCGACCGACGGAGGACAGCTTGAAGGTCGTCACCCCGGAGTACGCGACACCATTGATCGTGAACAAAGTGTTGCTTGGCGACCCGCAGGAAAGGGGACAGGCGTAGCCGGCGGTCATTGTGACGTCCAGTTTGGCGGTCGCGGGCGACGCTGCTGCTGTTGGCACCGGCCCGAGCATGGGGCAGATGCTCGCCCCTGTTACACCGAGCACTGCGCCTAGAGCGGAAAGTGCGGTCTTTTGTGGCACTTTGCTGAACACAACTCCTCCTTTTCTTTTGGTGGTCCCCTGGTCTGGCTTGCACTGCCAGGACGTGGCTCCTTTGGGTGAGGTCGAGTATGCAAGCGGCCCCGGCCCAGAACATCCGACCAAAAGTCGCAAATCACTCACGGGTTGCTTGGCGCAAGCCCACGGGCCCCTCTGCCCTCCGGAGCGCCGGCGTTGGAGCCGCCTCTCGGCGGGGCCGACAGCCAGGTTGACGGGCTGGCGGCCGAGCCAGTTCGGCGCGGGCCGCTGGTAGCACCAGAGCTACTTGCCTGCAGTCGGGACCGACAAAGTCTCGTGGCGGGTGTGGTCCGCCGCCGCGGCCGCCAACTGGCGCCGGTTGGCCACCCCGAGCTTGGTGAACACCCGCGTCAGGTGGCTCTTCACGGTGACTGTGGACACGAACAGCCGCGCCGCGATCTCGGCGTTGCTCAACCGTTGGCCGACGAGCAGGGCCACCTCCCGCTCTGCGGGGGTGAGGCTGGCCCAGCCGACCGCTGGCCGGCCGCGGCGGCCGCGCCCGCGGCGGGCGTAGGCTACGGCGTCCGCCAGCCCCAAGGCACGGCCCTCAGACCAGGCGCGCTGGGACGCACCTGTCCCCAGTGCCGCCTCGATGCGGCTCACAACGGGGGCGAGGTCACGCTCGGCCGGCACGCCCCGGGTATAACCGATGGCCTCTCGTTGGGCCTCCGCCGCACCAAGGAGGCGCGCCGCCTCAAGAGCCCTCCCCAGATCGGACAAGGCCATGGCGCAAAGTTCCACGAGGTCGACCACGTCGGGCAGTGCGCCCGCCTGGAAGGCGGTGCCTACCCCGTCACAGGCCACGGCAAGCGACCTGAGCGGGTCGCCTTCGGACCGAGCCAGGCGGGCCGCGGCTCGCAGCAACGCTACCGCCGACGGGCGCCCAGCCGCCGGCCGCAGCCCTCCGCCGGCATTGAGATGGCCGCGGGCGGCGGACCGGTCCCCGCACCACAAAGCCACCTCGGCCAAGAGAGCATCACTCCAGGCGTCCCGGCGTCCCGTCAGGGAGGCGGCCACGGCAGCCGCCTCCGCGAGCACCTCGTACCCCTGGCGGAGGTTGCCAAGACGTACCTGAAGTTGGCCTTGCAGCGCCATGACGCCTGAAAGGTTTACCCGGTCGAACGCGGCTTCGGCGGCAGCACGAGCACGGTTTAGTGCCTCGGCCGCGCCAGGCTCGCCGCGGAACATGTAGACCTGGCCTCTTGTAATTTCGGCGGACATTGTGAACAAACGGTCCGATAGGTTGCTGCCGACCTGCGAGACTATCTCGGCCTCGTCTAATGCCCGGGTCATGTCCCCTGCTGCCACCGCCGCCCCTGCCGCCTGCGCCCGGGCGAATGTCGTGCCCCATAACCAACCGCGCTCGGCCGCACCCCGCATTGCGACATCGCATGCCGCCAGCGCTTCAGCTGGCCGGCCGGCGTTCCTTAGGGCGATCGCTTTGTAATTCAGCCCGCTGAGGTATACGGCACGGGCCTCGGCCGCGATGCTGCCGCCCGGTAAATCTCTTATGTCGTTGGCCTCCGTCCGCAGTGCAAGTGGGAGGAACTCGTCCACTGTCCGGGTGCACTCCTCCGGTTGGGCAAGGGTTTGGAAGCGGGCCAGGGACTCCAAACCACAAGCCACGAACCAGTCGTCCCCGACGGACCGTCCCAGGGCTGTCAGTGCCAACGCCAAGCTCAGGGAACGCTCCGGCTCCAAGTGCCACGCGTAGAGAGAGCCGAAATACATGACGCTGGCGCGGCTTAACGGGTCAAGCTCGGCGGCGAGGAACCGTTCGCACCTCGCTAAGGCTTCCGGCCGCAGCCTGGCCCCGTAAAACAACGCACCCAAGGCCGTCAAGACCTGGGCTCCGGCGTCGAACTGCTTGGACTCGACGCTCCAGTCAAGGGCGGCACGAAAGTTGTCCAGCTCAGTTTGGAAAACCCGGACTGCGAGGGCCATCTCGTCGGTGTACACGTTCGGCCCGAGCGCCCTGGCCAGGGAAAGGAAATGGTCGAGATGGCGATCGCGGGCTCTGGGCAGCTCCCCTGAGGCATCTAAAGCCGAGTACGAGTAAGCACGTATGGTCTCGTGTAGACGGAAGCGGTCGACCGTCGCCCGGGCTTGCACGAGCGACTTGTCCACCAGCGCAGCCAGTAAGTCTCGTACCCGTCCGGGCTCGATGTCGCCGCCGCAGCAAACGACCTCGGCGGCAGACAAGGTAAAACCCGACTCGAACACGGACAGCCGGCGGAGCACGCAGCGCTCGTCTTCCTGCAGAAGGCCCCAGCTCCATTCGATAGAAGTGAGCAGGGTCTTATGGCGTGACGGGCCGGAGCGTGCTTTTCCAACGAGCAGGCGGAACCGGTCCGAGAGACCCTCTGCGATGGCTTCGACACTCATCATCCGCGTGCGCGCGGCGCCAAGTTCCAGGGCCAGGGGGATGCCGTCCAAGCGTCGGCAGATGTCGGCGATAGCCAGAGAACCGCTCTCGTCAACGGTGAAATCGGCCCGCGCCCGGCGCGCTCGGTCAAGGAACAAGGCCCCGGCCTCGGAGGCCTGGAGCCAATCCATGTTCCCAAGGTTGGCTGGGCCCGGTAATTCGAGGCCTTCAATAGCCACAACCGTCTCGCCGTTAACTGAGAGGGGCTCACGTGACGTCGCCATGACCCGCGACCGAGGGCAGCCGTTCGCCAGTGCCTCTGCCAGCAGGGCGCATGCGTCGACTAGGTGCTCGCAGTTGTCGACTATCAGCAATAGCTCCCTCTTCACCAGCTGTTTTGCAATTATCTGTGCCGACGTCCCTTCGGGCGGCTGCGGGAGCCTGAGCGCCTGAGAGATTGCGGCCGGCACGAGCTCGGGGTCGGAGGTACCCGACAGGTCGACAAAGCACACCCCATCTTTGAACGAGGACCGAGCGCGTCGCCCGACCTCAAGGGCCAGGCGTGTCTTGCCGCAGCCACCGGGCCCGACGATCGTTAGGAGCCGGTCGTCGGTTAGGCGTTCGCACAGAGTGGCGATTGTGGCTTGGCGGCCTATGAAGCTCGTGGGCGGTGCAGCTAGGTCCGCAGGGGCCGTCTCCGGGCTGTCCACGACTCGAACCTTGCCCTGGTCCCTATGCCGGCGTTGTGCCCGGCCGGCACGCACGACGGCCCCGCCCCTCGACGAGATCGACCCGCCGGCATAGGCCGTGCTGACCTGGCGCCGTCGTCCTGACGGTGCTCTGGTTCCTTTGTGTACGCCTCATCTACCTCACCAGTGGATCCGTCGCGGCCGCAGGGACGTGGGCGCGCGGCGATCGGAGAGGATCAGTCCTCGATGTCGGAGAGCAGAAAACGGATCCCGCCCGTGGCCGCCTGGGCCAGTCCGCCAGCCAGCTCGCCTGCCTCAGGTGACGCGAGCGCGGCGCACGCGGTCGCGTAGTCGGAGAAGTAGATGTCGATGGTCCGGTAGGCGGGGGTCGGGGAGCCGTCCTCCTTCGGGAAGACCTTGGCCGATTCGGCCCGCTGGATGTCGGGGATCTTGCCCAGCGGTCCCTTGTAGGCCGGGGAGTTGTAGTGGGCCTCAAAGGCGCAGGGATCGGTCGGGTTGTCGACGATGATGGTGAGCTTGACTGCCACGGGAACGATGATAGCGAGACTGCTCCACAAAGAGGCCTCCATCCGCCAGGCGTGCGGTCGCTATCGCCGGCCGGGGCCGCCCCTGCGCCCAGCCGGGCTCCACCCCAGAACACGTTGGGAAAAAATACAGCCACTGGAACCTTCATGGCGCAGGATGCATACTGCCCCTGTGCCTCTTCGCCGCGGGCCCGGGCCCCTGCTTGACCAACCTGGTCCCGGGCACCACCGGCCCGCCACTGCTCCCCTCCGGCATTGGGCGAGGCTCGTGGTCCCGGTCCTGGTAGCCATCGGCCTTTCGGCCCCCCTGGGCGAGCCGGCCGCCGAGGCCAGCCCAGTCGCTACTGTCCACGGCGTCGTCGACACCGCCTGCCATGGCGGGGCCGGCACTACCATCCCTTCGCCGGCGTCCCCCGCTGACGCGGGCTCCGAAGTCGCAACGACGATGTTGCCGAGCGGGGTGAGCATCGTCGTGGTGTCCGCCGGGTTCCCAACGGCCGCGGTCGCCACCGTGCACGCCTTTACACCGAGCTGCGCCCCGGACGCCGCCTTCGGGCAAGGCGGCTCCGAACGGCTCGCCTACGAGGGCCGGGACTTCACCATCAACGCCGCCGCACCGGGCGTCGGGGGTGGGCTGGTCCTCGCCGGCCAGACGAACACCGCTGACCAGATCGGCACCGGGTGGCTCGTCGCCTCCATGGGCCCGAGCGGCCGGCTCGACCCGTCTTTCGGGGTGGGCGGCTGGGCCGAGCTACCGTGGCCAGGCGGGGCCTCGGCGGTCGCCCAGGAGCCATCGGGCCGCATCGTCTTCGCCGGTACGCAGGGCGGCGGCTGCTGTGAGCACGAGTGGGTGGGCGAACTGAGCGCACGTGGCGCCCTGGTCAGCGGCTTTGGGAGCGCCGGGCGCACCAGCCTGGCCGTGACAAGGGACGACTCGGGTGCCGCCCAGGTCGCTGTCGAGCCCGACGGTGAGATCCTGGTGGTCACCGCGGGCGGGAACATGGGGTGCTGGGGTGTCACCGTCTCGGCTTTGACTGCTTCGGGCTCGCCTGTGCCCTCTTTCCAGCAACACTTCAACGCTGCGATGGGCCCGCAAACGACCTTCGTCGGCAGCCTCGTCGTCCACGACGGTGGTTTCCTCCTAGCCGGCACCGGGCAGGCAGGTTGTGTAGAGAACACGCCGAGCCCGACAGCGGTGGGGCGCGTCATCGCTTTCGGGCCCAACGCCGAGCTTTACAGGAGCTTTGGCACCGACGGCCAGGTGCGCTTCAGCTCCCCGATGGAAGACCCGGTGTGGGCCTTGCCTCAACAAGACGGGGGGCTTCTCCTGGCGGGCATGGCGGTCAGTTCCCAGTCAAACGCTCAAGGCCCGCTGCACCTCAAGCTGGTGCGCTTGTCAGCGAAAGGGCACCTGGAGCCCGGCTACGGGCACGGTGGCATGGCAGAGCTCCAACTCCGTCACTTGAGCGCGGCCGAAGCCATGACCAACGGCCGGCTGAACGCAGTCGTCTGCAGCTCGACTACTGGCAACGCCTTCTGGCTTACGGAACTCCTCGGTTAGCGCCTCGAGGTCATATGCGCCTATGTTCGACCAGGCGGCCGCTACGCCTGGGTGGTGGTCACCGCCAAGCGGTGCCTGGTTTGACTGAACGGGCCCTTGGCAAACGCAAGGATCTGTGGGCGCAGTATATGGGCGAGCTGCGCGAGCTCCACCTGGGCACGGCCCAGGGCCCCAGTACTGGGCCATCGCTGACCCGGCAATCGGCCGCCGTGTGACGCTGGAGTGACGGTGGCCACCGATCTTTAATAGCCGGACCACTCGCCCCGGGCTACCGGCCTCACTGAAGAAAGGGTCATCCGAATGAACCACCCAAGCCGAATGGACGACCTAAAAAAGTCCCACCGCGCAGGGGTTCGGGCCATTGGCGCCGTCCTGGCCGCCCTGATGGGGGCGGGACCAGTCGTCTTAGCCCCGGCCCCCGCCCTGGCAGGCACCACACACGTCCCCGTCGTGCGCATCTACTGGGCGAACGCCAGCGGCAACACGATCGGAGAGGCGGACCTCGACGGCACCCACGTCGACCAGAGTTTCATCACCGGAGCCAGCGGACCGAGCGACGTGTTGGCCCACGGCCAGTACCTGTACTGGGGAAATGCGACGGCGTGCACCGAGGCTGGCGCGTGTAACGGCACGATCGGGCGGGCAGACCTAAACGGCACGGACGTCAACGAGCACTTCATCCCCGCCGGCACGCCGTACGGGTTGGCGGTCCACGGCCAGTACATCTATTGGAGCGGCTTTGGCACGGGCACGATCGGGCGGGCGGACCTGAACGGCACCGATGTCGACCCTAAGTTCATCACCGGCGTCAATGCACCGGACGGGGTGGTGGTCGGCACCCAGAAGATCTACTGGGCGAACAACGGGACGAACTCGATCGGTGAGGCGGACCTGAACGGCACCGATGTCGACCCTAAGTTCATCACCGGCGCCAAAGGACCGGAGGGCATGGCGATCGATAGCCAGTACATCTACTGGGCCAACGTCGGCGACGGCTCGATCGGGCGGGCGGACCTGGAGGGCACCGACGTCAACGAGGGCTTCGTCACCCGCGCCGGCAGCTACCCGACCAGAGTGGCGGTCTACGGCCACCACATCTACTGGACCACCTGGACCGCCTTCCAGGTCCCGTCCACCGGCTCGATCGGGGAGGCGGACCTTGGCGGTACCGACGTCAACAACAACTTCATCTACAGCGCCAACTCGCCCGTGGGCGTGGCGGTGTCACCCGGCCCGGTCTCGGTCCCGGGCAGCGCAACAAGCGTCGCGACCGCCGCTTCATGCCAGCCGGTCATCAAGCACGTGAGCAGCTTCAAGGCTGTCCGGGGCCCCAAGGTCACGATCACGGGGAAATGCTTCGGCACTGGAGGCGCCTACGCAAACAGCGACAGCAAGCACTTCCGGATCACCGACCTCGGCCCCCACGGGGCCCTGAAGGAGCTGGAGGAGGCGGGAAGTACCCCTCAGACGTGGTGGAACGCGTGTGCCGGGCACACTGACGCCATCAACGGGTACACCCCAAACGTGGTCACCTGCACCGTTTCCGCTTGGACCAGCACCTCGATCACTTTCAGTTCCTTTGGTCCCGCCTACGGCGAGGACGGTTGGACCGTAAGTCCCGGGGACAAGATAGTGGTCCAGGTATGGAACGCCAACACGCTGGCCGGCCCGTCGATGTTCCTCCTCACCGCGGTGGGTGGCACTGAGGCTGGTGTTCCTGGTGTTACTGGTGCCAGCGGTGTGCACGTCATCGGCGGCGGCGGGAGCAGCTACAACCCCGGAACGGACCACTTTGGCGCCGGCCATCGCCTGCTGCCGTCACCATTGGGCGAAGGGCAATGCGTGTACCAGGAGTTCAGCGACGGCTCCTACCAGGCTCAGATCACCGTCTATGAGGCCAATTGCAACCAGGCCGACCGGACCGGCCTGGGAGCCCCCGGTGCGGCCGGACGTGCCTACAACGCCGATGGGTTCCGCTGTACGGCCACGCCTGAGGGTGCCGGTTCGGAGTGGGCCTCGGCGTGGACCGGCACTTAGTACGCCTACGACTGCACCGCCGGCGCCGTTCAAGTGGCGTTCAACTGGGGCCCGCATTACGGCCCTTAAGGCAGGCTTACGGTGCGACCGCGGGCCCGGTCCCGATATCGACCGAGGTGGCCGGCGGGCTCAGTTTCCTCGCCTTGAGCCGGCTGATGGCCACCACCCCGATCCCGGTGGCCACCAGGCACGAGAGGCCGCCGACCCCCAGGCCCACTCGGGCGCCGGCGGCGGCGATAACCCACCCGATGGCAGGTCCGCCGATAGGCGTCGAGCCTATGAAGGCCACCGCCCACAACGCCATGACCCGGCCCCGCATAGACGGGGCCGCCGTCATTTGAAGGGTGGAGTTGCCGGTGGCCAGGAACGATACGCTGCCCCAACCGACCAGCGCCATGGCCAGGTACTCGACCCCAAGCACCGGGGTTACCGCGGCGAACAGGATGGCCACACCGAACATGGCTGCTCCGACAGTGCACGGGCGTAACCCCGTCTTGCCTCGGGTGGCTGTGAAGAGCCCGCCCATAACGGCACCGATGCCCATGGCCGCCGTCAGGAAGCCGTAAGTCTCGGCATTGCCGTGGAACGTCTCTTTGGCCAAAACGGGCAGGCTGACCTGGAACTCATAAGCCAGCGTGCCAACGAGCGCCATCATCAGCAGGGGTATCCCTAGGCCGGGCTCGTGTGCGACATAGCTGAGCCCCTCGCGCAACTGGCCCTTGGCGCGACTGGCTGGTGGGCTGGGCTTGAGAGCCCCCTTGTTCATGGAAACCAGGGAGTACACCACGGCGACGAAGCTCAATGCGTTTAGGAGGAAGCAGGCGCCGACCCCGGCGGTAGCGATGATGACCCCGGCCACCGCGGGGCCGACGGCCCGGGCGGCATTGACCATCGTCGAGTTCAGGCTGACGGCGTTACGTACGTTCTCGCGCCCCACCATCTCCAGCACGAACGACTGGCGAGCCGGGTTCTCAAAGGTGTTGTTGAGGCCGAGGGCGGCGGCCAGTACGCACACCTCCCAAAATCTGACGACATGGGTGATGGCGAGGATGCCGAGTACGAGAGCCTGTAGGCCCATAAGGGCCTGAAGGACGACCATGAGACGGCGTTTGTCAGTCCGGTCGGCGATCACGCCGGCATAGGGGCCGAGCAGGAGGACGGGCAGGGTCTGGATGGCGACCACTGCGCCGAGAGCGGTGCTGGAACGAGTGAGGGTGTACACGAGCCACGACTGCGCCACCGTCTGCATCCAGGTGCCGACCAGAGATATCGACTGCCCGTAAACGAAGAGCCGGAAGTTGGGGACCTCTAGTGCGGAGAAGGTACGCTGGAGCTGAGCGACGAACCGACTTATCACTTGGTCACCTGGCCCCCGCCTCGGGCGTCCGGGCCCGGACCGGGGTTGCGCAGGCGTTCAGCCAGTTTTTCCAGGACCGGGGTAGCGGCGGCGATGGCCCGGCGCTCGGGCTCGTCGAGCTCCTCCAGCAGCCGGGACAGAGCGTCCTCACGTTCGGACCGGACGCGGGCGAGCAGAGCTCGTGCCTTCTTGGTGACGGCGATAAGGCAAACGCGTTTGTCGTGCTGGCCCATCTCACGGCTGAGCAGGCCGGCCTCCTCCAGCTTGGGGACCATGCGCGACAGCATCGTCGGGTTCACCCCGCAAAAGGAGGCGAAATCGGACATCCTCGCTGGGCCCCGCCTCTCGGCCACCACGAGCAGGTCGACTTCGGTAGCAGTCAGAGCCCCGGCCGCGGCCGTCGGCCGGAGCCACCTGGCCATCCGGGCCACGGCAATGCGCAGCCGCGCCGAGGACAGCTCGGTGGCGACCGCTTCGCTACCGCCCGAAGGTACCGCCTCCAACAATGACATCGGGCCCTCCCAAATACTTGCTTGCTAGCAAGCATCTTACTTCTCTGCTACGTACTAACGGCGCCGAAGGGCGGAGGGCTCCGTGAACCGGTGGTTTGGTCGGCGGTCCGGCCTGCCGATAGAAAGGAGCCGAGACGCCCAAAGGGCAGGGCGCCGAGATCGTGGAAGGACAGGATGAGCCAGTTCATGGTGGGCCGCCAACCCATCTTCGACGCCAAACTGGACGTGCGCGGTTATGAGCTCCTGTTCCGTGACCCGTCGTTCCCGGTCCTGAACGGCGACGCCATGACCGCCGACGTGCTGGTGCACGCCGGCCTCGACGTCGGGTTGCGCAGCCTCGTGGGCGACAAGCTGGCCTTCGTCAACGCCACCCGGGCGTTCCTGGTCGGTGAGCAAGAGTTCCCCTTCCCACCCGGGCAGACCGTGATCGAAGTGCTCGAAGACGTGCGACGGGATCCCGAAGTGGTCGCCGGGTGCCGCCGCCTGGTTGACAGCGGCTACCGGTTGGCCCTGGACGACTACGTCTGGGAGCAGGACGACCCGTTGCTGGCCCTGGTCTCGATCGTCAAGCTCGACGTCCTGGCGCTCACATCGGCCCAATTGGAGCACGCCGTCAGGCAGCGCTGCGGCTTAGACGTACAACTCGTGGCCGAGAAGGTCGAGACCCGCCAGCAACTCGACGACTGCCAAGAAATGGGCTTCGACCTCTACCAGGGGTACCTCCTGAGCCGGCCCGAGGTCGTCGCAGGCCAGGCCCTCTCCCCTAGCCGGGTCACATGCCTAAAGGTGATCGAGAAGCTATGCGACCCTGATACCTCGGCCCGGGAGGTGGAAAGGACCGTCCAGACCGACGCCGCCCTCAGCTATCGGTTCCTACGCGTGGCCGGGACCGGCGCCTCCCAGGGGCTCTTCCGGCGCTTGAAGTCGGTGCGCGACGCCATAGTGCTGCTCGGCCAGCGCCGGCTACGGGCCTGGCTGACGCTCATGCTGCTCGACGGCGCCGAACCGGGCTCGGACGAGATGCTCCACATAGCCATGACCCGGGCCCGGATGGCCGAGCTCATGGCCCGGGAGCTGGAGCCCGACCTGACCGACGCCGCCTACACCGTAGGCCTGGTCTCGGCTCTCGGCCTGCTCCTCCATGTCTCGATCACCCAGATCGTGGAGAGCCTGTCGCTCAGTCGCGAGCTGGAGAGCGCCGTGCTCGAGCACTCCGGTGTGCTCGGCGGGATCATGGCGGACGTGCTGGCCTGGGAGGTCGGGGGCGAGAACTTTCACCTGCGTTCGGGAGCCCCACCAGAAGAGGTCGAACGGTGCTACCTGCACGCGCTGGCCTGGGCCAACGAGGTCTGCGGGGTCCTGGCGCTCACCGGTTGAGCCCGAGACGGGAGGCGGCGCCCCCCAAGTGTTCAGCGCAGGTAAGCGAGATGTGCGCCGTGACGCTCGCGGTACTCGGCCAGCAGGTCTCGGGCCACGCTGATCCCCGGGACCAGGGGGTGAAGCGACAGCGCCAGTGCGGCCAGGCCGGCGTCGCCGGTGACGGCCGCCTCGACCAGCGTGCGTTCGTACTCCTTCACCTCGGTGACCAGACCGCGAGCCGAACGTGGCAGCTCGCCGGCCGCCAGCGGGTGCAGGCCGCCCCCGTCTACCAGCGCCGGCACCTCGACCACATCGTCCCCATCGAGGAAGGGCACGGCTGAACCGTTGCGGGTGTTGACGATCACCTCGGCTGGTCGCCGGGAGGTGAGGCCGGCGATGACCCGGAGCGCCACCCCCTCATAACCCCCCATGGTGGTCTCGTCTATCGCCGCCGGGCCCTCGGCGAGGCGGTCGGAGCGGGCCAGGGCCTGGTGGTTGTCGCCCTCGGTGTCGGTGCGCATGTAGGTGTCACGGCGCACCCCCATCAGCAGCGAGTAGGTCGACCAGGCGTCCTCTACGTCGCCCTTTTCGAAGGACCGGCCGATCCCGCCCAAGAGCTCCTCGTTCAAGCGCAGGACGTCTTGGCCCCGGCTGGAGCCGGCGCGGGCCACGCCTTCCACATAGCGGTGGGGGTCGTAGTAGTAAAAGACGTACTCCGTCGGTATGGCGCCGACCCGGCGGACCATGGCGGCATCGAAGGCGGCGAAGCGGTGGTCGAACTGCTGGAGCTCCTCGTAGCGCTCGATCAGGTCGCCGATCCGTTCTTCTCCGTCCACGCTGAACGAGGTGATCCAGCCCAGGTGGTTGAGCCCGGAGTACTGGAACGAAACGGCCTCCTGCTTGGCCCCGAGGAAGTCGCCCAGGCGCCCCAGGGCCCCGCTCGGGGTATCGCACACCCCGACGGCGCGCACCGCCCCATGAAGCGAGAGCGCCTGGGTGATGATCCCCGCCGGGTTGGTGAAGTTGATGAGCACGGCGTCGGGCGAGCACCGGGCCAGGCTGTCGCAATAAGAAAGGACGACCGGGATGGTCCTCAAGGCCATGGCGGCACCGCCCGGCCCGGTTGTCTCCTGGCCGACCAGTCCCCGGCGCA
>CAYZVQ010000020.1:0-29219 GCA_964481925.1 uncultured Acidimicrobiaceae bacterium | reverse complement strand
CCAGCTTGTACGACGAGCACACTTGGGGCGCGTACGCCAGCGTGGCCGCGCCCCACGACCCTTGGACCAAAGGCCAGGAAAACGCGAAGGCGGGCTTCGCCTTTCGCGCCTCGGCCGCCGCTCACGACATGCTGGCGAAGTCGGCTAACAAGGTCGCTGGCGCGCTGGGAGAGGGTACTCCGGGCGGCCGCTTCAACCTGGGCGACCTGACGCCGGAAGAGGCCTTCCCCTTGGCGGACGTCCGGGGCCTACTGGTCCTCAACACCCTTCCCTGGGCTCGCAACCTGGTCGTCGACGAGCCCGAGCAGCGGGGTGGGGCAGCCCCGGTGGGCGTGCTCGACATGTTCTTCCCTCCGGGGGTGCCCTGGGGCGGCGACAAGCCTCGGGTAGAGCGGCTTAGCTTTGCCGGCGATGTCCCCGCCTGGGGCTATGCCTACTTGCGGGAGCCTTGCGTTACCGGCCCCGAGATGGCCGTCGGGGCCGGCTGGGTGGAAAACGAGGCGTACAGGATAGAGGTCGACCCCGCTCAGGGCGGCCTGGCCCGATGGGTGGACAGGGCGACGGGCCGGGACCTCATATCGCCTCACAGGGGTTGGGTGCTGGGCCAGTACGTCTACGAGCGCGTGATCTCGCCCGAGGGCCGGGAGGCGCTCTTCGCCCCGGACTTTTCGGCCAAAGACTTCGGATCTTGGCGCGACGACGTCGAGTTTGCTTATGACGGCCCGACCGCCGTGAAGGTCCATGAGCCCCAGATCGGTGCCGGCCGGGCCAGCATCGCTGTGGACGTGGCCGGGCCGGGCGTCCGGTCGGGCACATGCACGTTCACCCTGTGGCAGGGCAGGCGCCAGTTGGACGTCGAGTGGAGGTTCGACAAGATCGCTGTCGAGGACCCGGAGAGCGTCTTTTTCGCCTTTCCCTTCGCGGCCGAGGCGCCGTCTTTCTTCGGGGACTTCAACGGCATACCCTGCGAGCCCGACGTCGAGCAGTTGCCCGGGAGCGTCCGGAGCTGGTACCCCGTGCAGGGCTGGGTCGGAGTGGACGGGACGGACCACAGTGTCGTCCTGGTGCCTCTTGACGCTCCCCTCGTGCACCTGGGCGGCGTAAATACGGGGCGCATTGTCGAACATCTGGACCCCGGGACTCCCGTGATCATGTCCTGGGCCCTCAACAATCACTGGTTCGTCAACTTCAAGGCACAACAAGACGGGCAAATTCGGCTTCGTTACAGCCTGACCAGTATGTCCGGCCACCTCGATGTGGACGGTGCTATGCATTTCGCCGCCGAAGTGAGGACACCACCGGTCGTGTTGCGCGACCGGGAAGTCATTGTGCCCGAGAATGCCTCAGTCCTAAAGGTGCTGGAAGGCGCCGATATTGTCGTCGGCTCGAAGGTCTCCGAGGACGGGGCGGGTATCGTCGTGCGGTTGCTGAACTTCAAGCGAGACGCCCAAAAGGTGACGATCGATTTGGGGAGGCGGGTCAGCGGGGCCTGGGCGGTCCGGCCCGACGAGCGCGAGCGGGAGGCCCTGGAGCCCGATGGGCCCCGGCTGACAACAGTCGTAGGTGCCCGCTGTGGTGAAAGCATCCTGGTCAAGTGGTAAGGCCCCGATCTGAGCTCGGTGTAGTGTGCTGGTCATGAGGATCGGGGTCGGAGACAACGACGAGGTTTACGAGTGGCTTGAGGACTGGGCCGAGGTGCCGTCACCCGACGAGGCGCGCGTCGGGTGGGCCCACCATGGCCTGGCGGTAACCGGTTCGGGCGATATCGTGAGCTTCCACCCGGAGCGGCCCGATGTCGTGATCTTCGGGGCCGACGGGCGCTTCCGGCGCTCGTGGCCGACAAGGCTCAAAGAGGGCCACGGCATCACGCTCGTAGACGAAAATGGCCAGGAGTTTATCTGGGTGGCCGACCCGGGCAAGAAGATGCGCAGGTCGGCCGACGGCGCCTATGGTCCCGAGGAGGCCACCGCACAGGGCCAGGTCGCCAAGTTCAGCCTCGACGGCATCGAAGTCTTGCGCCTGCCGCGGCCGGCGCATCCCGCGTACGACAACGGGTTTTACGCCCCCACATCAGTCGCCGTCGATGAGGTCCGGCATGGGGGCAGTGGGGACGTCTGGGTGGCAGACGGTTATGGCCAGCACCTTGTGCACCGTTACAGCGCGGACGGGACGTACGTGCAAACATTGAGCGGCGAGGAGGGCGCAGGGAGCTTCAATTGCCCTCATGGCGTCTTCATCGACCGGCGACACACCCGGCCCGAGCTATGGGTGGCGGACCGTGGCAACGGCCGGGTCCAGGTTTACGGCTTGGACGGGTCGTTCCTTCGCGTCGTCGGCCAGGGGTTCTTGAACAGCCCGAGCGCCTTCGCCAGTTACGGGGAAAGTATTGTCGTGGCCGAACTTCATGCCCGTCTGGCTGTCCTTGGCGCTGATGACGACCTAATCGGCTACCTGGGTGAGAACGGCGAGGTGTGTGCTCTAGCGGGTTGGCCGAACGGGGTCGACGCCAGCCAGCACCCAATGCGCATGCCGGCCTTGCAGCCCGGGCGTTTTAACAGCCCGCACGGCCTCGCCGCCGATGCGGACGGCAATCTCTATGTCGCCGAGTGGCTCATTGGAGGCCGCACCATAAAGCTGGCCCGGGTACCCCTATGACACTGACCTCTAGCCCTTTCAGGGAGCCATTTGGGGGCGTCCGTAGAGGAAACCCTGGCCTTGCGTGCACCCCATCGTCCGTAGCAGGTCGTCCTGGGCGCTAGTTTCGACACCTTCAGCGGTGGTGGTGAGGTCAAGCGCGTGCCCGAGCTCGACCACGGCCTTGACCAGTTCGGTGTCGCTGGCGTTTTGCCCAAGCCCCGCCACGAAGCTTTGATCGATCTTCACGGTGTCGATCGGGAACCGGCGTAGGTGGTTGAGGCTGGACCAACCCGTGCCGAAGTCATCGAGAGCCAGCCTGACGCCCATGTCCTTTAGGTCGTGGAGCCGGACGAGTGTGTTTGGCCCGATGTCAATGAGGCTCGTTTCAGTGAGCTCGAGGCACAAGTTGTCGGGCCGCAGGGAGTAGGTGGCGAGAGTGTCAGAGACAGTTCTAACGAACCCAGATGCAGCTAGTTGTCGGGCAGAGACGTTGACCGCCACATGGTCCTGGCCGGAGTTGGCGGCGCGCCACTGAGCCTGTTGGGCGCAAGCGAGGTCGAGCACGGCGGTGCCGAGAGGGACAATGAGCCCCGAATCCTCGGCTATGGGGATGAACTCGCCAGGCCTCATCATCGTGCCCTCCGGCCGGCGGATGTAGGCCAAAGCTTCGGCGCCAATGGTGGTCCCCGTGGTGAGGTCGACAATAGGCTGATAGTGAAGCGCGAGTAGGTCCTCGCAGTTTTCGATGGCCGAACGGACCAGGTCTTCAACCTGGGCACGGCGCTCCGCTTGGGCCTTCATGGCTTGGTCGTATATCTCCGACCGGTCGCCTCCGGACTCTTTTGACCGGTACAGCGCCAGGTCGGCCTCCTGAAGCAGACCATCGGCACTGTGGTAGTCAGACAGCGCAATGCCGACAGAGCAGGTCACACTCACCGTGCCATGGCCGATAATGAGGGCCTGGGCGATCCGGGCGCGGGCCCGTTTGGCTATGGTGACGGCCACCGACGGTTCCTCGATGTTCTCCGCCAGCACGACGAACTCGTCACCGCCCAGTCGAGCGACGCTGTCGCCCGGACGGATGGCGTCGCGGAGCCGGTCGGCCACGGCCATAAGTACTTTGTCGCCCGCGGCATGACCGAAAGTGTCGTTGACCTGCTTGAAGTTGTCGAGATCAAGGAACAGCAAGGCACACGGCCGTCCCGACCGGGCGGCTCGAGCCAGCGCCTGGTCAAGACGATCAATCAGCAGAGCACGGTTGGGTAGGCCGGTCAAGGAGTCATGCAAGGCTTGATGGGTGAGCCGAGCCGCGGCCGCGACCCTGTCGGAGACGTCGCGCAGGTTGTTCACCACCCCGTGGACGGCAGGGTCGTCTATAAGGTTGGTGGAGGTGACCTCAAGGTGACGCAAGCCGCCGTCGCTATGACGGGCGCGGCAGTCGAAACTGACCACTGTCCCTGGCCCGGCGAGCCGGGAGCGTCGTTGATCTGGGTCTGCCAGGTCATCTGAGTTGACCAAGTGCCGAAGGGTCGACCCGACCGCCTCGGCCGGTGGCAGCCCGAGTACCGCTGCCAAGCTGGGACTGGCGTACACGATGCTGCCCTCTATAGCGTCCTCGACCACGATGGCATCGGAGCCATGTTCCACGAGAGCACCGAACCGGGCCTGGGCCATGGCGATCCGCTCATGGGCCAAGTGGGCATCCGTGGTATCGACCAGGTAGATCCGGATGGGGCCGCCCCGCCCATGACAGCGCTCCACGAGCGAGCCGAGGGCGGTCGCCCAGCGATCGTTGCCCCGAGCGGTGACGATGTGCCTCTGGACCATTTCCGTCATCGGTCCGTGGGCTAGGGCATCGATGCGCCGCTCCAAGTCATTGCGATCGATGGGATGGTAGTAAGCGGCGATCCTGGTACCCTCGAGCTCCCCGGCCGCCATCTCGAGCAGGTCGCCCATGGCCTGGTTGGCCCGAATAATTGTGCCCTCGATATCGACCTCGGCAATGGCGACAGGAACCGACTCGAATGCGGCTCGCCACGTAGCCTCCGAGAGGGCCAGCTCCTCCGATAGTTCCTGGCGCTGGCTCCGCCGCTCGATGGCAGAGGTATCACCGAAAATCTCGGGCGCCCCTCCGGCGCGGGGCCGTTGGCCTGCCACTGTGGACTGGGTTAAGTCCGGATGAGAGCCATCGGGCACGGCGCCTCCCTAGTCACAGGCAATTAGAAAAGCCTGTCCGCCGGGCTTGACGGCGCTCCAGCGCGCCGTCGAGCCCATGGTCTGAGTTACGCCGCGCTGACCCTTTGCGTGATGTTAGCAGCGCAGGATACTGAGCCTTCATTTTGACGCGAAAATAACGCGAATGGATTATCTCCAAAGCCGGCGTCAGGCTTCTCGAGGAGCCCTTTTCCGAAAATGGCCCTTTTCGTCAGGCTTAGGACTGACGGCCGAGCGCCAGGCGCGCCGCGGCGACGTCTTGGCGGCCATGCCCGGCATCGACGGCATGGTGCCACTGGTGCGATAACGCGGCGAGCAGTGGAAGGTCATCGCCTTTAGCGGCGCTGATCGCTAGATCTACATCCTTGAGCGCCCATTCCAGAGGGAATTCCGCGGCGAAGTCACGTTGGTCCATCTTGTGGAGTTTGGCGTCGGCAATCGGTGCGTCTAGGGGGCCACCCTCGATGGCGTCCTCAAGTTGGCGATGGCCGATGCCCAGCCGGTCTGCGAGCTCCAGGGCCTCGGCCACCCCCTCGATGAGAATGGACATATAGGCGTTGACGACCAACTTCATCTGAGTGCCCTTGCCGGCGTCACCCAGCCACACCGTCTTGCGGCCGATCGCCGCGAATACCGGGCCGACGATGTCCGCCGCGGTGGGCGGTCCGGACGCCAGGATAAGCAACTGCCCATTCTCAGCCGGCCCCCTGCTGCCCGATACGGGCGCATCGAGGAAGACGACATCGGGACGGGCCGTCCCGATGCGGTCCCGGGCCGCAAAGGTCGCTTCCACTCCGATGGTCCCCATCTGTGCCCAGACGCAACCCCTAGCGAACGCGTCGGCCACGCCGCCATCAAAGACCACGGAATTGACTGCGTCGGCGGTCGACAGCATTGTGACCACCACGGCGGCGCTGTCGACTGCCTCTGGGGCTGAGCGGGCCGCGACGGCGCCCGCCTCGACAAGGCGTGCCGTCGCCGACGCCGACCGGTCCCACACGGTTACCGCCAGCCCGGCAGACAGCAGCCTGTGCGCCATCGCCGAGCCCATAATTCCCGCACCCAGAACCGCGACGGCCGGCTGGCCACGTTGCAGGCTCGCATCAATCATCGCCAGAGCCCCTTTCTCCACGTTGAGACTGTCCTCAGCTTAGGAGCGGCGGCCCCTAAGTCGCTGGTCCTGAGGATTGACTGTTGAGCCCTTGGGTGCCGTTGGCTACGGTTGGGACATGTCGGGCTGGCCCGCAGCTTCTTACGAGAAGTGGAGCGAGACGTGCGACACGCTGCACGGGCATAGCCAGGTACTTGGCAAGCTGGCGGCGAGGCTCGCTCCACCCGAGCCACAGTTGCAGCACGCCGCGTTGCGCCTGAGCGCGCGCGGTTGGGAAACCGCCGCACTACCGGCGCCGGACGGTTCCGGGTCGCTCGCAATCGTGCTGGACCTGTGGGCCCACGAGGCGGTGATCGAACACAGTGGCGGTCGAGTGGAGCGCGTCGCTCTCGCTCCCAACCGGTCGGTGGGGACCGTGACACGCGAAGTGCTGGCTGCGGTCCGCCGCCTGGGTGGGCCGGTGGAGATCGACCAGACCCCGCAGGAGGTCCCCTGGAAGGTGCCGCTTGACCAGGACGTAGAGCACGCCCACTACGATGTTGGTCAGGTTGCGGACTACTTCGCGGCCGCCACCCAGGCGGCAATGGTCCTGGCCGCCTTCAGGGCCCCCTACCGAGGCCGCTCTACGCCCGTCAACGCGTGGTGGGGTTCGTTCGATCTCGCCGTGAGCTTGTTCTCGGGACTGCCGGCCGAACCGCCATCGAGCGATTTCATCATGCGCAACGCCATGGACGCCCAAGAGGTGGCGGTCGGCTGGTGGCCCGGCGACGCTCGGTACGGTAGGGCGGCGTTTTATGCCTACGCGCACCCGGCTCCTGACGGCTTCGGGGGCGCATCGCTTACCGTGCCCCAGGCTCGGTGGGACACAGCCCTGGGCGAGTACATCCTGGACTGGGACGACGTGCGCTCCAGCGCGGATCCGCACGCCGTGGCGCTGGAGTTCGCCCGGTCTGTGTTCCGTCACGCCTGCTCTGTGTGTGGCTGGGACCCTGCACTCGCAGCCAGCGCAGACGGAGTACCTCCTCCGATCGTCTGCTAGAGAGGTCTTCTAAGGACCACCTTTCAACCCAGGACGTGGAAGGCGCCATGGTAAAACGCCAATCCTTTGCCCGCTTGGGCGACCTGGGCGCCTTCGATCTCGGCCTCAATGAGCAACGACCAGCCGAAGGCCTTCACCGAGGTGGTGCGGCATAGGAGCCGGTCGCCCACGGCCGCGAGTAGCGGCCCGTGTAATGAGTTGCTGGTCACCAACAACTCGCTTGGAGCCGCGAGGTCACCGGCGAAATGCTGGGCCAGTCTGCGATGACCAGCGTTCAGGAGATGGACGACGAACCGGTCAGATGAATGACCGAGCATGTCTGCGAGCTCCGAGGCAGGCGTTACCAAACCGGCGAGAAAAGGTGGCTCCCCCGGGCTGATCAGTACAGATGACACGGTCAGCCCGGTCAGCGGGGGCCCCTCGTCCACGTTCCCCGCCAGCCAAATGGTCACCGGTAAAACCAGGTGGCCTCGCAGCCTTCTCAGTGGGCCCCGAGCACTCGGAGAGTCCTCCCAGGGGTTGCCGTAGCGCAACGAGGCACCACCCGGGGGCTCGCTGCCTCCACCGTCGTTGCCGCCGCCCTCCTTGCCGACGACCTCGTTGCTGTCCGGGCTCAAGCGGTGTTAGGCCTGGGTGGGCAATACGAAACGGCGCACCGCCTCAGCAAAGCCCTCGTTGTCGTTGGTGCCCGTTATGCGACGGGCGGCCCGTTGTACCTGGGGGTCTGCGTTGCCCATGGCGATGCTGAGGCCGGAGTGAGCGAACATCAAGACGTCGTTCGGCATGTCGCCGATGGTGGCGATCTCTGCGGTCGAGAGTTTGTAGAGGTCAGCCAGGTACTTGGCCACCTCACCCTTGTTGGCTTGGGGATGGGTGACATCGAGGTAGTACGGCTGCGAGGCCGCCGCGGTCACGTGGTCCCCGAACTTATCGTGGGCTGCAGTGGAGGCTTTGGCCACGGCGGCATGGTCGTCGCTCACGCCCACTATTTTGGCGACGTCATCGGTAAGGCCGTCGAGGCTGGTCATCACCTTGGGCTCGAACTTGACCGTCCACGCCTCCCGGTCCACATGAGGGCCCTTGATGTCGGGGACATACCAGTCGGCGCCTCGGTAGATCCATACTGACAACTTGAACGAGGTCATAAGGTCGGCGAGGGGGACGACCAGTTCGGGGGGGATGACGCGTTGTTGGGTGACGGTCATGTTGCGGTCGACGAGAAGGCCCCCGTTAAACGCCGCAATTGGAGTTTGCAAGTCGAGCGGCTCGACGAGCATGGCCATCCCCTGTGGCGGGCGCCCGCTCGTGATAGCGAAGAGGATGCCGGCTTGGCGCAGGCGGTGCACGGCGTCGACGGCTTCGTCGGTAAGGACCTTTTCCTGGGTCACCAGGGTGCCGTCCACATCGGCCAGCATCAAGCGGATGGGTAAAGTCATCGTGCCGTCCTTGCCCGGTCACTAGTGGCAACCGTCTCTGAGCGGGGGGTCAGGTCATGGCCTTGCGGACGCATCGGCCAGGATTGTCGAGTGCTTGGCCCGTACTCGGCCCGCTGGGATCGACTCGTCCCCGGCCAGCAGCTTGGCCAGTGGCTCGCGCTTATCTTCGCCGGTGATAAGCCACAGGATCTCGTCCGCCCGGGCGAGGGCCGGGTACGTGAGCGTCATACGAGGCCGCCCCTGGTAGGGCCGGGTCAGTGCAACCAACCGGTCGGTGACCTCCAGGACGGGGTCGCCTGGAACGAGCGACGCGGTATGGCCGTCCGGGCCCAGCCCGAGGTGTACGAGGTCGAAGTGGTCGGGGAGGCGGGCCGCGTAGCGGGCTGCGGCCGCTTCGAGATCGGGGTCGTTCACGGGCATGGCCACGACCTCCGCCGGAGCCGGCCCGAGGCTTTGTCTGAGGTGGGTCAGGTTACGGTCCGGGTCATCGTCGGCAGCAACACGCTCGTCAACCTGGAACAGTTGCACCGACGACCAGGCAACGTCGTCGTGGGCCAGCTGAGCGAACATTGCCCATGGCGTCTTCCCACCACTCACGGCGAAGGCGAAACGACCGTGCCCTGCTGTAGCCGTCCTGGCCGACTCGGCCACGAGAGCCGCGGCCCGGACGGCCACGGACGACGCATCGGGCAGGACGATCAGCTCGTGTTCCACCGTTCCCCTTTCTTCGCTACCGGGGCCGTCTCCAATTAAGGCCTCATGGTGTCTTTATACGCATCGCGGCCGATCCGTCAAGCCGGAGCAGAACACGTCGGCCACTTGCTAGCGTTGAGCCTCATGAAGCACATCGTCATCGGTGTGGACGGGTCACCGGCCTCTCAGCAGGCCGTCCAGCTCGGGCTCAGCCTGGCTGCAAGCCTCGGCGCGGGAGTCGCCTTCGTGCACTTCTCGCGCTTGGCAGAAGGGGTGTACCGAGAGGACCCAGACGATGGCCCGTCTCAACAGCGGATCGAGGAGGCAGACCCCGTTCTCCGAGAGGCTGCTGAGGCCGCCAGGGCCCATGGGGTGCCGGCTAGGCTGATCCTCCAGGAGTCGGACATGATTGCGCCGGAACTTGCGGGGGTGGCAGAAGGCCTAGATGCCGACCTCCTCGTGGTGGGTAACCGCGGCCGCAGCGAGATCGCGGACGTCGTCCTCGGGAGCGTGTCACACGAGTTGCTCAGGATGTCGACCGTACCCGTCGTGGTCGTCAAGGCCGGCGCAGCCAAGAGCTAGGAGCGCGGCTCTGGCGTCTTCAAGCCAGGCCGGCGATGCCTCTAAATTTCAACCCCGTTCAGCGGAGCGAGCTGAGCCCGAGGGCGAGTGCCGTGTTCTGGACGTGGCTGGCCGCGGCGGCGGCGGCCTGGTCGGAGTCGCCCGCTTCGATAGCATCGGCGATCGCCGAATGCTGGGCCATAGTTTCGGCTCCTCGTCCCGGGTTGTTGTGCAGGGCCAGCGTCCCGCTTCGGAGTTGGCGGTCCCGGAGGGAGGAGTAGAAGCTAGTCAGGAGCCGATTGCCCGCCGCGGCGAGCAGCCGATGGTGAAATGCGCGGTCTGCTTCCTGGAAGCCGGCGTCGTCACCCGCGGCTAGGGCTTTGGTGGCGTGCTCGGTAAGGCGACGCAGTTCAATGACGATAGTGGCGCGGTCAGGGTAGCGAGCAACGAGCGCGGCGGCCCAGGGCTCGATCAGAGCTCTGGCGGTGAGGACATCCCGGAGCTCGGGGGTGTTGACCGACAGCACCAACGCCCCTCGTTTCGGGTATAGGACCAGCATCTCTTGGGTTGCAAGTTGAAGGAACGCTTCGCGTACCGGGGTCCGTGAAGTGCCAACTGCGTCGGCCACCTCGCCCTCGCTGAGCAGAGTGCCCCCAGCGTAGGTGCCATCGAGGATCCTGGCCCTGACCCAGTCATAGACGCGCTGGGCAGCTGACCTCGGTCCCGAGCTGGTTGTCACCGCTTGCAGCCGGCCCCATGAACTGGCAACATAGATACAATATAGACATTACTTAGACACAAGAGGCGCCCGGGTCGGGAACGGTCGCCAGGAAACCACAAGGAGCAAGGACAGCAAGGAGCGAGGCCGAAAGAGATGGACATGACATCTGCCGGCAGTCGTACCAGAGTGCCGCCGTGGGCGGTGGGCTGTGCGGCGATGTTCGCTTGCGGTTGGGGTGGGAACCAGTTCACTCCGCTTCTCATCATGTACCGCCAGACGAACGGGTACTCCGCCACGGTCGTGGACGCCCTGCTCGGTGCTTACGTGTTGGGCCTGGCGCCAGCACTGCTAGCGGGCGGGGCCCTGTCGGACCGCTTCGGCCGGCGGCGCATCGTACTCCTAGCCATTGTTGCGTCGGGCCTCGGGAGCGTATCGCTGGCTTCGGACAGCCTGCCGTACTTGTTCACCGGCCGCTTGCTGAGCGGTGTCGCGCTGGGGCTGGGCATGACCGTGGGGACCAGCTGGGTCACTGAGCTGACGGTCGAAGGCGGCCAGGGCTTAGTCGTCGGGGCTCGGCGGGCTTCGCTGTCGTTGACCGCCGGGTTCGGGGCCGGCGCCGGCGTAGCGGGGATGCTCGCGCAGTGGGGCCCGTGGCCGGGATCCCTGCCGTACTTTGTGCACGTGGCGCTGGCGGCATTTGTGCTGGTGGCCGTCGTGCGCTGGACCACCGCGACGCGACCAAAGCCAGGCGGTCGGCGCCCACGGGCCACTGGGCCGCGGCTCCCCTCGCTTCGCCAGCGGCGGTTCCGGCGGCTTGTACTTCCTATGGCCCCGTGGGTCTTCGGGGCCGCCGGGGTCGCCTACGCCATCCTTCCCCAGACTATGGCCCATCTGATGGGGCACTGGGCGCTCCTGTACGCGACGGCGCTCACGGTTGCCACCCTGGGCGCCGGCGTGCTGGTCCAACCTGTCGCCCGTCGCCTTGACCATGCCCACCGCCCCCGGGCCCTTGTCGCCTCGATGGTCGCCATTTCCTTCGGTATCGGCCTGGCTGCCTTGAGCGTCGCTCTTGCCTCCCCCTGGTTGGGGGCAGCCGCGGCCGTGGTGCTCGGCCTCGCTTTCGGTGTGGCACTCGTGTCCGGGCTCATCGAGGTCCAGCGGTTGAGCCGTCCCGACGACATCGTCGCCATGACGGGCGTCTACTACGCGTTGACCTATGTCGGTTTCCTGATGCCCACCGCGTTGGCCGTGGCTGGCCGGTGGGCCCATACCGACTTGGAGTTATGCGTTTTGGCCATGATGGCCCTTGGCTGCACGTTGTTCATTGCCACCGGTCGAGCTCTGCCCTCCACCACGGACCTTGCCGCGCCGCCTAGAGAAGGGCCCAGTCAGGCCTCAGGCTCGTGCAGGTGGGGCCCGATCAGCGATAGGTCAGCTTCGCTCAGGCGGTCCCTGGCGTACCAGGATTGGTGCCAGTACGGGTAGATCAGCGGTGGTCGCGTCGCCCGCTCGAGGCGCTCCTGGTCGTCCTTGGACAATGCCAGTGAGGCGGACGCCAGGTTCTCAGCCAGCTGCGCTTCCGAACGCGCGGCCACGATCACACTCGTCACTGCGGGTCGAGTGACGAGCCAGGCCAAGGCAACACGGGCCGCGCTTACGTGCTGATCAGCGGCGATCTCGGCGAGAAGTTCGACAATGTCGTAGAGCCGTTCACGGTCCTCGACCGGGGGCTCAGGCCACCCGCCGGAGTGACGGCTATCTTCGGGCTCGGGGCGGCCTCGTCGGAACTTGCCCGACAGCAGGCCACCGGCCAAAGGGCTCCAGATCAAAAGACCGAGCCGCTGATCGAGAGCGGTCGGGACAATGTCGTACTCCGCCGAGCGTTCGAGCAAGGAAAGGTAGACCTGGTTGCTCACAAACCTGGCCCGACGATCGCTCCCAGCTATTCCCAATGCCTTCATTACCTGCCATCCGGCGAAGTTCGAACAACCGACATAGCGCACTTTGCCTCCGCGCACCAGGAGGTCGAGAGCCGAAAGCGTCTCCTCCAGCGGCGTTTGACCATCCCACTCATGTAGCTGGTAGAGGTCGATGTGGTCGGTCCGTAGTCGTCGCAAGCTCGCCTCACAGGCTCGGACCAAGTGGCGACGCGACGAGCCGGCATCGTTTGGGCCGGTGCCAGTGGGGAACCGAGCCTTGGTGGCCAAGATCACCCGGTCGCGGCGTCCTTGTAATACCTGGCCGAGAACAGTTTCTGACCCGCCCGCGCCGTAGGCGTCGGCGGTATCTATGAGGTTGACGCCGGCCTCGAGCGCCATATCGACTTGGCGCCGGGCGTCGCTGACGTCAACCGCCCCCGACTTTGTTGCGCGGTCACCGGCTCCGAAGGAAGCGGTCCCCAGAGCCAAACACGACACCCTCAGCCCTGAAGCGCCCAGCTGCCGGTAACGCATTGAAGTTGGCATCGTCATAAGACTGACCTAACGGGCGCGGACCGTCAATTGCGGCGACCAGAGAAGTCGCAAACGACTAGACAGGATCAGCGGCTACTGCTCGCCCCCTTGGGCAGCTTCGTCGGCCGCTCTACTGGGTGGGCCGCGCAGCACCCAGGCGATGCCGACCGCTAGGGCTGCACCGGCGACCGGCCCGACCACGTAGGCCCACCAGTCGGTCCACTGACCGCCGATGAGGGCTGGGCCCAGGGAGCGGGCAGGGTTCATGGACGCGCCCGAGACCGGCGCCGCCCACAGGCCGGCCAGGATGATGTAGCCGGAGACGGCGAGGGCGGCGTTGGCACCGATGTTGCGGGCGCCCGAGGCGGTGCCGAGGATCACGCTTACCAGCCCGGCGGTGAGCACGAACTCGATCAGGGTCGCAGTCGCGCCGCTCGTCCCGGCGCCAGGCTCAGTGGCACCGAGGTGGCCGATGTTACCGAAATTGGCCCGCAGGAAGCCGGCGGCGAGCACGCTACCCGCGAGCTGGGCTGCGACATAGCCGGGCACCCGTTTCCAGGGGAAGTTCCGGCGCAGGGCGAACGAGATGGTAACGGCCGGGTTGAGGTGAGCCCCGCTGACCGTGCCCATGAAGTAGATGACCGCCATGACCATGAGCCCGGGGGCGACCACCCGGGCGTCGAGGGGGACCTGCCCGTGGCTGCGAGCATCGACCACCGTTGCCCCTGCAGCCACCAGGACTAGGAGGAACGTGCCCAACGCCTCAGCGAAAAGGCGTCGCCACTCGAAAGAAATGTCGTGGAAGTCCCTGGTCCACGGGGTCTGTAGCCCTGCGGGCTCTTCGAGGTGGAGGGGCCTGGGCCCGTCCAGAGGTAACGGTTGCTGCATGCGGTCCCCGTTCAGATGCCTCACAAGCTGGCCTAGCTCGCCCGTGCTGGGCACTCTTCGCGCGACACTAGCGGTCCTGTCCGCGCGTCCTCGGCTTAGGCGAGGAGTAACATCCCCACTTCAAGGGGCGCATGCAGTCAGTGAGAGGAGCGTGTGCACTCTAGTGGCGAGCGAACACTGGAAAGACGATCCCGAAGCGGAGGACTTCCCAGCTGCGGAATCGTACCTTTCGTTGCTGGTCGGAGCAGAAGCCGCGGCCAAACTGGCCAAGGCTCTGCGCAAGGAGCGATCGCTGAAGCATTATGCGGCGAAGGACATCCTTCGGGCGGCGAACCTGCCACTGCTCGCTTCCAACGACTCCGAAGTAGCCGCAGATTTCAGGAAGGTGAAGCAAGGGGACAAGCTATCGCCTGTGCTGTTGGTACAAGGAGTACCCCTTTGGGTTGCCGACGGCTACCACCGGATCTGTGCCAGCTACCACCTGGACGAGAAGACACAAGTGCCCTGTCGGGTTGTCGCCCGCACCCATTAGGCCGGTTCGGCGCGCCGCTCATGGGCCTGGTTAAAGCAAGAGCCCGGCCACAATGGGGTCGATGGGACCTCCGATCCTTCTGACCGTAGACGATGACCCTGACGTTTCACGGGCGATCGCCCGTGACCTGCGCCAACGTTACGGAGAGGATTACAGGATCCGCCGCGCCGAGTCGGGGACGGCCGCGCTCGACGCCCTGAAGGAACTGAAGCTCAGAGACGAGCGGGTCGGCCTAATGCTCGCCGACCACCGGATGCCGGAAATGACAGGTGTGGAGTTCCTGGAGCAGGCGCGCCAGTTGTACCCCAAGGCCCGCCGCGTGCTGCTTACAGCCTACGCGGACACCGAGGCCGCCATTGCCGCCATCAACGAAGCTGACGTTCACTACTACATGTTGAAGCCCTGGGACCCGCCCCAGGAGAAGCTCTACCCGGTCCTTGACGACCTCCTCGAGGACTGGAAGATGCAGGACCGGATGAAGGCGGAGGACAGCGTCCGCGTCGTGGGCCACCGCTGGTCGGCCCCCTCGCATAAGGTCAAGGATTTCCTAGCCCGCAACCAGGTGCCTTTCCGGTGGTTCGAGCTCGACCGTGATGCCGAGGCGGCCTCGCTCCTCGCCGCTAATGGCGGCGATGCCGATCACCTGCCCCTGGTCATCGCGGGTTCTGGCGAGGCGTTGCAAGGCCCCTCGCCGGCTGAAGTGGCGGCACTGCTCGGATTGGCCTCAGCGCCGTTGCTCCCCTTTTACGACCTGATCGTCATCGGCGCCGGGCCGGCTGGCCTGGGTGCCGCCGTGTACGGGGCCTCAGAGGGCTTGAACACCGTGATGGTCGAGCGCGAGGCCATCGGCGGCCAAGCCGGCCAAAGCTCGAGGATCGAGAACTACCTCGGTTTCCCCTCGGGCATCCAGGGCGGGGATCTGGCCAGGAGGGCCAGCACGCAGGCTCGACGGTTCGGCGCTGAGATGCTGCTCACCTCGGAGGTCCTCGGCCTCCAGGTATGCGGCTCGGCCCGCGTAGTGGGGCTGGCTGGGGGCGTCCAACTGTCCGCCCACGCTGTCATCCTGACCACCGGCGTGGCGTACCGCCGTCTTCGGGTCCCCGGCGCCGACGCTTTCAACGGCAGCGGCATCTACTATGGCGCCGCCGCGACCGAGGCTCAGTCATGCCGGGACGAGGACGTCTACATCGTGGGAGGAGCCAATTCGGCCGGCCAGGCGGCTGTTTTCTTCTCCCGGACGGCCCGGAGCGTCACGCTCCTCGTGCGCGGGGACGCCCTGGAACGCTCGATGTCGCACTACCTCATCCAACAGATCGCTGAGCTTCCCAATATCCGAGTGCGGACAAGGTGCGAGGTGGTCGGGGCCGGCGGGAGCGACCACCTGGAGCGCATCACAATAGCGGACCGAGGTGCCGGCACCGAGGAGGAGGCGGGGACGTCTTGGCTGTTCGTGTTCATTGGCGCCGCTCCCTGCACCGATTGGCTAGGCAAGGAGATCCTCCGGGACGAGAACGGCTTCGTGCTCACCGGGCCTGACCTTCTGGTCGACGGCCAGCCCCCTGGCGACTGGCCGCTCGAACGGCACCCGTATTTCCTCGAGACCAGCGTCCCCGGTATCTTTGCCGCTGGAGACGTACGGGGCCAGTCCGTGAAGAGGGTTGCCTCTGCAGTGGGAGAGGGCGCCATGGCGGTGACGTTCGTGCATAGGTACCTGGAGCTGCTATGACCGAGACCGGCACCGGTACGAGCCAAAATGGGCTGAAGGACGAGCTGCGCGGCTGCTTCCTTTTCGAGAACCTGACCGAGGGGCAACTCGACTGGCTCGTCGCGCACGGCACAACGGAGACCCACGAAGCGGGCCGGGTCGTCTACACCCAGGGTGCTTCGGCGGAGTATTTCTACGTCCTGTTGAACGGGGAGGTACAGCTGGTGACGCGCGTCGACGGGGCGGACGTCGTCATGAACACGGCCAGCCAGCCGGGGGCCTATGCCGGAGCGACCCGCGCCTTCATAAGCGCGTCCGCGGACCAGTCGTACACGTCCACCCTGCGGACAGTTGCGCGCTCGAGACTTTTCAAATTGCGGGCCGAGGATTATGCCTATCTTCTGAAGACCTGGTTCCCCATGGCCGTCCACCTCCTGGACGGCTTGTTCCTCGGCATGACCAACACCGAGGCGCTCGTCGGCCAAAGGGAGAAGTTGATCGCCCTGGGGTCCCTCTCCGCCGGGCTCGCCCATGAGCTCAACAACCCGGCCGCGGCCGAGGTACGAGCCGCGGAGACGCTCAGTACGCGGCTCCAGGACGGTCGCCGCGTGCTGGTAAAGCTGGCCCCGAGGCTGAACGAGGGCAAGCTGTCGGAGATGCTCGACCTGCTCGTCGAGGCGACCGGGCACGCCCAGGGCTCTCGGGGGCTGTCGCCCCTCGAGGCCGGGGACCTCGAGGACCAGTTGAGGGAGCAGCTCGAGGCCGCTGGGGTCGAGGAGGCCTGGGCCGTCGCCCCCTCGTTGGCCTCGGCCGGGCTGGACGATGCCTGGCTGCGCCGCGTCATCTCCACGACCGGGCACGCTGCGCCCGACGCGGTCCGTTGGCTTGCGACGGCACTCGACATCGACAACCTCGTAAGGGAAATACGAAGCTCCGCCGGTCGGATATCCGAGCTCGTAGCCGCGATGAAGGACTACAGCCACCTCGACAGGTCGAAGTTCGACAAGGTCGACGTCCACAACGGCCTTGAAAGCACCCTGGTGATCTTTGGCCACAAGCTCAAAAGAGGCGTGAAGGTGGCCCGTGACTACGACCGCTCCTTGCCGAAGATCTGTGCACAAGCAGGCGAGCTCAACCAGGTATGGACCAACGTCATCGACAACGCGATCGATGCCATGGGCGGGGAGGGCACCTTGACCATCCGTACGAGCCGCGAGCGCGAATGCGTGGCTGTCGAGATTGCCGACACGGGGCCGGGGATAGCGCCTGAGGTGCAACGGCGCATATTCGAGCCGTTCTTCACTACCAAGGACGTGGGCCAAGGTACCGGGCTTGGCTTGGACATCAGCTACCGCATAGTCGTGCGCCGCCACCATGGCGGCATCCGTGTGCAATCCGAGCCGGGCGACACGCGCTTTGTGGTGCTTTTGCCTATAGAACAGCCGGCCTCGGATTAGAAGACGACAAGGCCTCGCGTAGAGGGCTGGCGCCCACGTGCTGGCGAAAGAACTCAGCAGTGGAAATGTCAGGGTGAGCCAGCCAGGAGCCGGCGTCCGTTAAAGGATGGTGACCCAGGGGTTGAGGAACTCGGAGAACCTCTTACCGGTCCCGAGGCGGACCCCGGCCGCAATACCTATCACCAGGGCGATGGCGAAGCCTAAGCCGAACTCTTCCATGCTCACCCGAAGGTCGGTCCACAAGAGACCGTCGGCAGCCAGGGCGCGGCCGTCTTGCAGGACGGTCCAGGGCCCCACCACGACCAAGCTGCTCGGGTGCATGATGGTCACGAACAGCTGCCAAAGCCCAATTCCGACTGCGACCGAGACGGCGGCACGCCAACGCCGGGGGACGGCCAGCCATCGCAATGCAGCGAAGGCAACTTTAGTGCCAGCCCCTGAGCTCGGCGCTTCCTGCGGGGCCTCTGAACCGAAGCTGTCAAAGGTGTCACTACCGGCGAGTTGGCGTGCTCCCGTCGTCATGACCACCCAGGTAGTTAACACAATAGATGTGATGGAACAAGTCAAGATTCGGAGGACCGAAACTGGACGTGTAGGCATGCCTCATCAGGGGGGCCGGGGCCCCTGCCCCTGCTCCAGGACCCAGGGTGGCAAGCCGCGCTTCCGCCAAGCAGGGGCAGGGTCAGGAGCCATGCTCTGACCAGCGGCTACGCGCGTCCCAAGATCATAGGCACGGGCTGCTCGCTCACTGGGCCAAGGCCAGGGCGAGGACCCGAGCGTGGCCCGGGTTGGACAAAGAGACGACGGCCTCCCGGATGTTGGTCACCACCAGGCCGGTGTCAAGTGCCCAGGTGGGCGTGCGCCGAACTGACCAGTCCCGGCGCAGGTCGTCAGCGGCCTGGGCCACGTCGTCGGCCACCAGCCAGGCGTGGGTGGCCTCCCGGGCCCGACTGATAGCCACGTAGCCAGTTCGCGTCCCTCACCGTCGGCGAAAAGATGAGCCCGGGCCGTACCCGCGAACTTCGGGCCGATGCTAAACAGACATGCTCAGAGGGACAACGACGGAGACACCAGCGCCGGTCCTTGGAGATAAAGGAGGGCGGGTTCAAGAAATAGGAACTCAAAACGTTAATCGTCCGGACTACGAACCACCACGCCTGCTGGCCCAGAAGTATCAGCGAAAGGCAAGACCAGGTGGTTGCTCCCGACTAGGTTCGGGAGTTACCGAAGTGGTAGTACACCGTAGGTATGGCCTCTTGGTCGAGGAATGGCGGTACTTATGCCGTGCAAACAACGTCCCCGCCGTCGTGACCGAGGCTGCGGCAGGTATTTTCTCTCCCAGACGGTTGGCTACAACCTTGTCGTTAGCGATAGCCCCGGAGGTAGAGTGATCGTAACGCTCCGACCTGAGGAGGCCGGCATGAACTCCAGGAAGTGCGCTGTGGGCTCGATGTCCTTTGTTGCCCACGGCCAGACCGATGACAAGAGCCATCGTGTGTGCCTGGGCCCATTTCTTGCAGGAGCTGGGTTTATGCGGTATAGGCTGTACCCCGGTTGTGCATGGTGAATATCAAAGAGGCCCTCAACATGCTCCATCACGATGTGGACGTGGACACCAGGATGGTGGCCCTGGTTGACTGCGTCGAGCTGCTCCTCGGTGGCGCAGAAGGATTGGGTTATTCGGACGACGACCGCAGCGACCTTCGGACGACAATCCTCCAGCTTCTTGGTGTCCGCTGGATCCAAGCCCGCCAGGAGGCGGACGACCGGCTACTGGAAGCGGCTGAAAGCCCGATGGGGACCACGATGTGCCCTGAAGCCCCACAGGGTCCTCCTCGTTCGCCCGCCGCGCGGCGCAAGGCTTTCTATATCGTACCTATCCCTTATGTTCCTGATGAGGCGTGTAGCGGGGACAACGAGGCACCCGGTCGAGGCAGCGAAAGCTCTGCAAACCGTAGGGCTCGTAGCATTGGTCTGCTGGGAATGCCCTAATTAATGCAGATTTCCCAGCCCTAAAGGTGCGACCAGTCCATGGCCCCACCCAAACGCCCAGGGTCTTCAAGGCCGGGGACGGGAAGGCAAGAGCCATGACACGGTGGCACACGAGAGCACCAATGAGTACGAGGCCGGCGCCGCTGACCGACAAGGAGCCCTGATGGCCTTGGGCACCGGTACGCTCAAGCGCCACCACTCGGGCTTAGCCCATAGCCACGTGCGGACCAACGTTCCAGCCTTGGCTTGCGTAGACGCCGGTCTGACGGCCGATGAGTGGACGACGGTCAGAGGCCGTCCGGTCCTCTGCCGACAGACCGGCTGTGGCGAACCCGCTGTTGACGAGCGCCAGCTCTGTCCGGGGCACGGGTGGTCGCAGCCCAGCGTCCCGGCTGACATACGCAGGAGGATCCGAGCCCGGTCACGCATGAAGCACGACTTGCCGGTGGCCGCCAAGGTTACCCTGGGGTCGGATCCGTGGCGAGAGCGAGCCGCATGCCGGGACGCCCTAGGGGGCAATTTTTTTCCTGACCTGTACCATTATCGAGGGGGTTCAGAGATCGCGGCCGCCAAGGCCATCTGTGCTACCTGCCCTGTGCGTAAGCATTGCCTCAGCGCAGGACTGAACGAGGCCTTCGGTATCTGGGGCGGCCTCACGACCGAGGAACGTCGGCAACTACCCAGCCCAAGGACCCAGCTCGTCGATTAGGGCCTGAGCCAGCAGACCTTCAACCGGCGACGCCCTACGCGCCACAGCTGCTCTTGCCATAGATGTTGAGTGTGCCGCGTTTGTCCTCGACTTGAGCGATTGGGCGATCTCCTTGGCGCCAGTCGCGCCGAGCGTATTGTGGTCATCGACCAGGCCACCTAGAGCTTGGCGGGTGCAGGGGCGTGTCGGGCGGGTCGAGGCTGACCATTACGCCGGTGGGTGTGGTCTCGATGGTGCGCGAGAGCTCTGCAAACGCCTGCAGCAGGTCTCGCACGTCATGGCCGTTGCCGTAGTGCAGCGGAAGCTTCGTCCTCTCCCACTCGGTCGTCGGCCCCGGCGTCCTGCATGGCGGCAGCGTCGTCATTTTCGCCCTCTTCATCGCTGAAATCTGCCGCCCGGGCCCTCATCAGCCGAGGTGGGGACCTCAAGGCCCAACTGGCGCGGCCGTAGCCGGCGGTGAGCACACCACTATAAGTGGGTACACCACTACAGTGCGTGGCATATGGGGTCGATAGCAGGGGAGACAGTTCCCGACAAGCAAGCCAGAGGAAGCGCCAACGTTATGGGCTCTCCAGCAGTACGGCACCCAAGTAGATGGGGAGTGCTCGCGGCGGTCGCCGGCGCAAGTGCACTTTGCTGGTTGGCGCCGCCCGTGCAAGCGCAAGCGACCAACATGGCCTTGGCTGACCCGCCTTCTAACGTCCCCGCCACTCAGGCTATGAAACTTGGCTGCACCGGTGGGGCCGACTTGCGCTGCCAGGAAGCCGTCGTGGGAGCTATCGACCAAGCCCGCAGTGCCGAGGGCATCGTCCCGCTTGTCCTGCCGCCCGATTACGACGCCATCAGCGTCAGCCAGCAACTGCTCGTCCTATCTAACCTCGAAAGAGTGGACAGGTCATTGCCAGGTTTCACCGGGTTGTCCCTACGTCTTGACGCAAGCGCACAGGCGGGCGCAAGCTCCAATAGTGACCCCGTCGGGCCCCTTGGCACGGCATGGGGCTCCAACTGGGCCGGAGGCGAGACATCCGCTCTACTGGCAGATTTCGACTGGATGTACGACGACGGCGTTGGCTCTCCAAACCTGGACTGCAATAGTAGTTTGGCCCCGGGTTGCTGGGACCACCGTCGGAACATACTTGGCGACTATGGGCCCCATCCCACGATGGGTTCGGCTGCCACCGAGGTCGACGGCGTGACGTCAATGACGGAACTGTTCTCCTCCGCAGCAGTGGGCAACCTACGTTACCGGGCCGCCGCGGCGGCGTCGTCAAGTCCGTAGCCCGAACACTCCGCTTGCAACCAACACGAGACTAACCGCGTCGACGGCGGCCACGTCGGTCCTGAGCGGACGCATTAGCCCCGTCCTAAGCCTGCAGTCCGGGTCAAAAACTCAACCGCAAACCGTCCCATTTGTCCCGCGACCAGCAAAGTCAACAGTACAACGCCAACGTCGGGCACGGAAGACCCACAGAACAGCGTCGCCAGCAAGAGCTAGCTCACCAAGTTCCAGGAGCTGAATATGACTACCCAAACGACCAACAACCATACAGACTCGCTCAAGACACCGTGCTCGCATAGCTCCACCGTCGTTTCTATAGACGTCGTCACTGGAAATGACAAGAGGCTGCGAAGGCACGCCTGCGGGCTCTGTCGGCACAATTGGTGGGATTCTGGCGGGACGGTCGTTGACCTCACGGAGGCCCTCAGCGCCATCAAGGACACGATTGGAACACCATCGCCCCGCGTCTTCCAGAAGTCGCGCCCCCTCGTCGGGCAGCGCGTCCTGGCGCTTCCCGAGGCTCGCCCGGCTCCGACGGCCCAAACCGAGCTCGAAGCAAGCTCGCTCGTTGCATTGCTCAAATTGGTGGGACAGGCGATCGCAGCCGACCTTGTACTGTTCGGCTCCCCTGGCCCCGCGGCGTGGGAGATAACTGGCGCTCAGGCAACGGGTCGAAGGAGCATCCCTATAGGTGGCGGCAACGCCGAACCACCTGCACTTCCCGCCTTACGCGGCGAACGACTGGTGAGTGCCGTAGCCCAACTATCGCAGCCCACGGAGCTCAGCATGACCTCCCTGACAGAGCTCTGCCCAAGCCTGCTCCGTATAGGCATCCACCGCGTCGTCGGGGCACCGATCCATGATCGCTCGGGCGCGTTGACAGGCGTAATAATTGCGGGCTATCGCGCTCAACCCCGCCTCGGCACCGTGAGTACCTTGGCGGCGCCTGAGACCATCGCTTGCATGGGCAAGCTCCTGGCCACAGTGTCCCGTCGTCTTCCAGCTGCTTTACAACACCCGGAGGCCACTCCCGTTGGACCAGGGACCGGGCCCGAAAGCGCTCTTCTAGCCGATCCGGATGACCTCCTGCATACCCACCAGGTGGCGGCCCTCTTTGCCGTCAGCCCTCGTACCATCAACAATTGGGTATCGGGCGGCACGCTGACGGCCTCACGCACTGCCGGTGGCCACCAACGCTTTCGCAGGGGTGATGTGCTATCCCTGCAGGAGGGCCTGAGGGTCGGAAAGCATGGCCCAGCTGCTATTGGCTCAAAGGTCGCAAAATGAACAGCCGACCGAACCGGCTGGCGCCAAGTTAATCGCCCATAGAGTGGACCCCGCCGACATCCCGTCGACCGGGTAAGCCCTCAAATAAGAAAAGAAAAGGTGAGGTACTTCCTATGCATAGAAAGCTCAAGGTATCCGTGGTAGTTGCTTTCGCTGCTGCGTTGGGGATCGGAGGCGGTGCATATGCCTTCACCGCCTCGAACACCGTCCCCGTCTCAAATGCCGGCGCCGGTGCCGGCGTCGTCAGTGGCTTTACGGTAACCAACCTTCATTACGTGCTCGATGCGACGACGCCGACAAACATCGACTCGTTGACCTTCACAATTAGCCCCGTTGTACCGAGCGCCGGTGCCGGAAAGGTCGTTATCTCGGCCTCGCTAAGCACTGGTGGACCTACCAACTACACGTGCACGACCGATACGACGGGTGCGCTTGTCACCTGCGTCACCACGACGCCGCAACTAACCGTGACTCTCATAACCGGGGTAACTGTTGTTGCAGCACAGTAACCTCCGGCCGTAAGCCAGCCCACGGTGAGCGCCTGAGGACGCGAGCGGTAACTGCAGTTTCTCGCACCTTACCGCCCGCCTCCTCTTGCTCGGAACGCATCTAAAAGAACTTCATTATGAGCTCATCTCCAGTAAAGATCGTGGCCCTTTTAGTCGGCGCAGCAACGCTCCTAGGACTGTGGTTGTTCTTCGCCCCGGCCAAGCTGGGAGGGTCGACCACCTACTCAATTACCGATGGCATCAGTATGCAGCCCCTCCTCTACAAGAACGACCTTGCTCTCGTCCGTAGTCAGTCCTCTTACCATGTCGGCGAAGTCGTCCTTTACGAAAGTCAGGTGCTCCACAGGCCGGTGCTGCACCGCATCATCCTGATCCAGGACGGTAACTACTTCTTCAAGGGCGACAATAACGACTTCGTCGATCCTGGCTACGCGACGCGAAGCGAACTCATCGGCGCTCTTTGGGTCCATATCCCAGAAGCAGGGGCGGTCCTCGGTTGGTTCGGCGTACCGACTCATGCTGGGTTCGTAGCCGGCCCCGCCGTCGGCGTCGTTATCCTAGCGGGCGCAAACGCGCCCCCGCGCCGGAGGCGCCGGGGACGGCGGTCGGCTGCTCGTTTACGACGTAGATAACGCCACGACATATGGAAGGACGACGATGGGAAGAACGGCACCGCCTAACGAAGAAAGACGCTCGGCGCCCAGCACCAGTCGATCCCTCGGCCGCGAGCGACGATCTGGAATCGCCATGGCCCCTCACGAGGTGAAGTCCCGACGCCGACCTTCGTACTTCGAAGGGCCGATATCGACCCTCGTGCCCGTCGGCGCGCTGTTTTCTTTAGCCCTGTTCTCTCTCGGTCTGGGTTTCCTCCTGCCCCAGCACC
This sequence comes from uncultured Acidimicrobiaceae bacterium, assembly GCA_964481925.1. GTDB lineage: Bacteria > Actinomycetota > Acidimicrobiia > Acidimicrobiales > Palsa-688 > Fen-671. The sequence goes on along the minus strand of CAYZVQ010000020.1, from coordinate 5,113 downwards.
GCGTCGTCCCCATGAACAACGCGTATGAACAATCGGGGACGTTCTCCTATGTGGGAGCGGCAAAGAGACCGACCCCCGTCTACCCGTCAGGACTGGTTGCGACTGGTCAGCCGATTTACCCAGGCCTCGTCGGCTCTGTCGTTGTAAGCTTTAAGTATCGTTTCACGTCCGCGCTACCGCACGAAATACGCGGCACGATCGAGCTAAGGGCGCTCCTGCTATCGCAAAGTGACACTTGGCAACGGCTCTCAACTATAGGGGCGACCGTGGCCTTCACCGGTGATGATGTCACCATTTCCAGTGACGTACCCCTAAACGGTCTTTTCCAGCTGATCAATCAGGTGTCGAGCCAGGCCGGGATCGCCGAGGCCACCTACTCAGCCGACGTTGAGCCGGTCGTCCACATTACCGGGAACGTCAACGGGAAGCTGATCACCCAGTCCTTCGCTCCCGTATTGCCCTTTACTGTGACGACAACGGAAATCTCACTGGACACCAGTACAGCACCGGTCACCCCAGGAGCTACTTACGTCCCACCTTCCGTCGAGACGGAGATGATGGCCACGATCTACCCTGAACAAGCCGGGAGTATCCCGCATATCGTTGCGAACGAGATCTCGGTCGCCAAGTACGAGATCTCAGTTCCCGAGCTCCGGGTGCTGGGCGCCGTCCTAGGCGTACTAGGGATCATTTCCGCGGGGGCTCACGACATCCTTCGCCGACGAATGACGAGATGCAGCGACGAGGACAGCATCGCCAAAAGACTGCATTCAATTATTGTACCGGTTGTCTCGCTGGCGCAGCCGACGGAGCCCGCGCCAATTGAGGTTTCTGATTTCGCACACCTCGCAGGACTTGCGCAATTTCTCGAACGGCCAATTCTGTACGAGATGAACAGTCCCAACCGGACCTACGCGGTCGATGACGATCATCGGCGTTATGTGTTTCGGAAAATGCCGTACGGTACGCAAGGGGTGTTCCAAGCTACGATGACAAGCGACCAAGACACGGACCTAGGCAGTACGCCTAGTGGTCCACGCCCGCGTGTTCGGCTCGCTTCGTCAACCTTGGTGCGAGCCGGAGCCGGAATGATTGTGCTCGCGGTCGGTTTGACGATGGTGACGAGCTTCACCGCCAGCACTCAGGTGCCGGCGAGCAGCGCTGGCGTGTTGATCTTCCCAGGTGAAGTATCCGAGGGGACTCCGCCGGGGTGCGAGTCGCTCGCCCTGACCTCTTTGGTTATAGGATCTGGGACGTTCTCTAACAGCACATCGCACTCGCTGGTCCTCGGGAGCGCCGGGAAGGACACTATTACCGATACCGGCCAAGACAACTGCCTCGTCGGCGGAGGGGGCCGAGATGTCGTCACAGGTACATCGTCGGACATCTGCATCATAGGCCCGACTTCCGGTGCGGCCTACAGCAGGTGCAAGACCGCAACGTGATGACAAACTACAGTTGGGTCTGTGCCCAGCGTCGCGCTTTGCCCTTGGGCCGCATAGGGCGGTCACTGGCTCGTCGATCAAGCTGCCCATAACGGCCAGACCGGCACTGGCGGCCAGGGCCAAGACAGGCCCTGGCGGTGCGAGGTCCGACGGGACCGTCCCGACCAAACAGGTACTTGAGCCCGTTGCCCGCGCCAGAGCTGCCGGGTGTCGCCTCATCGGCACCTCCCGCGTCTTCATAGGGCCCCTGACACGCTCGTCAGGACGCCCGGATGCAAGAAGGCCCTCGGGCCGCTGCTGACCGAGCTGCTCAACGCCTGCCAGCTCGGACCGCCAGCAGAAGTCGGGGCCCCCATGTTGGCCAACCGTCCCCGGAGCACGACTGTGAGCCCCCTCTGCAATGGCCTGCCAAGGCCGAACAGAAAGGAGCAACCAACGGCCGCTCGCGCGGCTTGCGAATTCTGCAGTCCATCGAGTGATAGGGCTAGTCACTGTCGAGGGCTACGGGCTAGCAACGAGAGAATACTCGTCAGGACCGTGGTACCGACCAGTGTTTACCCAAAACCCGACACAGTGGCCGATTTGTGGGCCATGATTGAATAGTGCGTTTGGCTACGTTGTGCGTAAGCAACTCGACTTCAACCCCTCTGGCGGATGGCGATCACTCGGCCCCGCGTCGCGGTCGAGGTAACAGGTACTCCACGGCCCTGATCGCGGTCAGCCCTTCGATACGACCGAATAGCTCCTTGACCTCGAGCTCTCTGGCGCCCCGGGCATGAGGCCTACCTGGAAGGTGGTGGGGGTGGAGCCGATCTTCACCGTTGCGGACATGGACGACTCGGTGAGCCACTACGAACGGCTGGGCTTCACGACCTCACGCCGTGGCACAACGTACGCGTTCGCGCACCGAGACCGCCTTGTGATCCATCTGGCGCAAGCCGACCGGGAGTCGACAAGAGTGATCGGGTCGATCTACTTGCACGTTGACGACGCTGACCTCCTTGCGGACGAATGGCGGAGGGCCGGTCTCAACGTCGTTGGTCCCGATGATTGCGAGTACAATAAGCGAGAAGGGTCACACCGAGATCCGGACGGCAATGTTCTTCGGTTCGGTTCACCACTTCGACCAACACGTCTGAACTGAGCCCTTAGAGCGGGCTCCGCCTGAAGCGCTAGCGGCGGGGACCCGTGGCCGACCGATGCAGAAAGCTACTTCACGGTCGTCCTTTCGGGAATGCTTTAGCTCTGGCTGCGGGATCGCTGAAGCCAGAGATAAGGCTCCGGGAGACGCTGGAATCCGAGGTAAGACCGGAAGCTGCGACTTGCTAGCTTGGTTCGACTCGGTATATGCCTCCAACGGCCTCCAGCTCGTCGTCGGACAAGGAGAGGAAACCATCGACGGCTCGTGGCCAGAACTGGCTTCCGCGCATTCTGTGGATTTCGCGCCGGGCGTCGATGATCGAAGACGCCTCCTGGTGAAGGCGGTCCTTGGTCATGGCGTTGAAGGCGTCGCAGAGATGTAAAATTCGAGCTCCAAGGGGGATCTCATCGCCGCTCAACCCGAGGGGATAGCCCTTGCCGTTCCAACGTTCGTGATGGGCATGGACAATGTGGCACGCTTCAGCGAGAAATGGGACGTCCTTCAGGGCCTTTCGGCCCGCCTCTGGGTGTTGCTTCATGAGCTCCCACTCGGCGTCGGTGTAGTCGCCGAGCTTCAGGAGAAGGCTGGCCGGCATCGTCAGTTTGCCGATGTCGTGCAGGACGAAGCCATACGCGAACTGCGGATCACCGGCGTGCTCTGGCGCGACGACGGTCGTTAACATCATCGCATAGCGGCACACCCGCTGTAGCTCGCCCCCAGTACGGTCGTCGTTCGCAGGACCGGCGACGGCGTGGCCACCCAGGCCCGCCGAGTAGGTTTCAGGGAGCCTAGCCAACGCGGCAAGAAGCTCTCGTGAGCTTTCCGTCTCGGCAATGTTGATGGCGCGAAAATCAATTTCAAGGTTTAGATGTCTTTGGAGAGCGGCCATGGCAAGCGATAGGTCCTTGGAGGCCGAGTCGGGGGCGGTCGCTATATCCGTTGACCAATGGCCGACTGGTGCAGCGTGCGGGTAGCTCAACACGGCAGTGCTCATCGCTTCTCCCTGGTATCTCTCGTTGCTGAGATGACGATGTTCGCGCCCTCTCTCCTACTTTTCGACAGCTTGCCGCTTGGGCTTGAACACTGAACGTGCCGAATAGTGCACACTCTACGGGGTCGCCCGACCGCTCGGGAAGGGAAACCTTTTTTCGTTGGCGGCGCGGAGATTGGTAGGGAATACGCGAGTGGAGCTTGCGGCCTTCCACGGACCCTGGATCGTCGTCGTCGTCGGTACGGTCGATTAGTCGGCACCACCACTGAGGCTGTCCTAGCCTCCGATCGGCCCGACGTGACGCGGCCACCGCCGCGCTCAAGCGCTTGGCGGGCACCGATCCGCGGGGCTTAGCTCCCCGGCGGGCGACAGGTGCGAAAGGGGCTTCGGCCAGCCCCCTAGGTCAGGAGGCCTCATCAATGGCGCTAGCTCACCAAGTTCCAGGAGCTCAATATGACTACCCCAACGACCAACAACCATACAGACTCGCTCAAGACACCGTGCTCGCATAGCTCCACCGTCGTTTCTATAGACGTCGTCACTGGAAATGACAAGAAGCTGCGAAATCGCCAGCCCTTGCAAACCTCGCGGCGAAGCGGCGCCGCCCGAGGAGCCCTGGTGGCCGGGTTGGCTTCAGTCATTGCTGCCACATGCGCCGGAGGGACACTCGTCGCCTCTGCGACAGGGTTACAGCAACGAGGGGCCGCACGGAAACCAGTCACGTAAACCCGGTCCACGATCTTGGCTTCTTGCTGGTCCACACCGGTTATGTGGGTGCTAGTTCTTATAGCGTCATCGTCGCGCCTCTCAAGGAGCGCGACCTTCTCGTCTTGTCTGTCATCAACGATACATGGGCCGACCACCTGACGGCCGTATCCGGGGGTGGAGCGCTCTCCTGGTCCCCGGCAGGGCGCCCGTTCTACGACGGCACCGACCGGCACGTTCTCCAGATCTGGTATGGCCAAGTGACCGCCTTGGGTGCCTCGAAACTCGCGGTCACCTGGAACGGACCGGTGAGGAACGCAGACATATCCGTTGAGGAGTTTGCAGCCGGGGCTGGCATTGGCTGGTCCTTGGTAACTGGCGGGACGGCTAGTTCGCGGTTCCCGGCCCTTACTGTGCCTAGGCCAGGAGGGCTATATGTCGGTGCCGCTGTGGCAAGGGGCCACAGTGCCACCGGGAAGAGCCCTGGGGTCATCTACACCGTCGCCAACAACTATTTTCTCATAGCTGTGGACGTTTCCGCAGTTGGCACGGTTTTTCCCGCGGCGACATATGCCGGATCCGTGGGTGCCGTGTTCAGTGCCAAAGCAACCGTTGCGACAAAGTCCGCGCCTATGCCTACAACACTGTCTCCCACGACCACACTGGCCACCACCACGACCACCCTCCCGCCGGCGACCATCACCCGGTTGGCTGCCACCATCACGGTGCCGCCCGCCACAACCACCATCCCGCCAACGAGTACCACGACGGTCGCTCCCACCACCACGACGGTGGCGCCGACAACGACCACGGCGCCAGCCTCGGGGACAT
>CAYZVQ010000019.1:0-29740 GCA_964481925.1 uncultured Acidimicrobiaceae bacterium | reverse complement strand
ACCACCGAGATCTACACTCTTTCCCTACACGACGCTCTTCCGATCTCGGCGGCGCTGGAGGTCACCGCTGTCACTCGGACGGCCAAGGCCTCCGTCCCCTCCGGCAAACGGGCCAGTAGATAGGGCACCACGCCCTGGTCGCCGACCGGGCCGGGCGCCCGGGCCACCACTCGCCACGAACGGGCGGGCGTTTGTATGGATGCCGTCACGTACGAAATGGGGGTGGCGCTGTTGACAGACCCCACGCTGAGCTGTGCTATGGGCACCGGCGCCCGCCAATACCAGGTGAACTCGCTGCGCCCCTGTTCGGCGGCGGCGTACCCTGTCCCGCCTTGGTCGCCCTGGCCGTTCCGGCTGAGGGCGACGGCCCGCGCCGGCCGAGACTGCTGGACCGCCCGGTCGCGCGAGCGGGTCTTGGCGGCTCGGGTTTGGTCGGCGGCAACAGGGACGAGGGGGGCCGACGACGCCGTCCAGTCGACCAGGCCGGGCTGTGGGGTACCGGGGCCCAGAAGTTCGAAGACCGACGTCTGGTCGTGGCTGGTCGACAGCAGGCGCACCACATTCAGCGCGCCGGCCGCGCTCGGCGTGGTGGCAAGCTGGAGCAGGCACGGGCTGTCCATGAAGCCAGGGCCGTTGAAGTCGCCCACCACTAGGAACTTGGCGTCGTCGTCGCGCAGGGCCCTCTGCACGATGGGAAGCCGGCAACGCCCCGGGTTTTGGTCGCCGAGCGGCCCGTACGGCGTGGTGGTGGAAAAGGCGGTCCATGCCGTGCGGTGGTTGGTGAAATAGGCGATGGTGCCCCGGTAGTCGGTCTCGACCAGCTCGGTCGGATGGCCGATGGCCCGCAGGAGGGTGACCCCCGGGGAGCCGGCGAACTCCGAGCTCTTCTGGCCCACCGTCCATAGGTAGTTGCGGGTGAACCCGGCTGCTGTGGGGACTATTAGCAGCAGGACGGCCGCCGTCACCTCGAGGGGCAGCACCACCGGCTTTAAGTCGGCTCGCGCCCGGCGCAGCACCCAGCTCCCCGCCGCCCCCGCACCTAGCACATACCAGATGGTGGCCAGGGGTAACACCAGTATCACCCGCCGCTGGTTGGTGAACGGGTAGGCGAGGGTCTCGGCGAAGTAGGCACCCACCATCCACACTTCCGGGCGGGGATGGCACCGGTACCACACGACCGCTCCCAGTATCACAAACACGGGCACGCTAACCCCGACGATGGTCATCACGAGATCCAGGGCCCCGTGGCTGGGGAGAGGGCTGCCCTCGGGAAGCACGGACTCACGTAGCACATTTCGCAAGTAGGACCAAGCCACCTTGGGTGCCTCCGAGACCACCTGGTGCAACAGGCCGTCTTTGGTCACGTTGACGATCTCGCCCTCGTACCGGTCGCCCACCACGGCGCCCCCGGAGACCCATCGGGCCATTAGGCCCGGCACCAAGAGGAGGGCCGTTCCGGCGCCGACCCCGGCGGCCCGGCGCCAGCGCCGGCGCCACAGTTCGTAGGCCACTAGTCCCACAGCCAGGCCGATCCCGGCCTCCTTGAGCCACACCAGATAGGCGACCAGGACGACCACGGCCGTGGCGTTGAGGGCCCCGGGGTGGGCAGCCCAGCGGTCGAGGGCGAAAAGGGTGACCACGAAGAAGATGAGGAAAGGCGGCTCGGCCATTGCCATGGTCGAGTAGGTGGCCAGAACGCTGTTGATAGCCAAGAGCACCAGCACAGCCACCCGCGGCCAAGGCCCCAGGCCGCGCCGGCCCATCCAGACCCATAGGAGGGGGTAGAGGGCGCCCACCAGCACCGTCGACAGCAAGCGGGGCGCCCACAGCGATCCTCCGAACAGCCAGATCACCGGGACCAATAGCAGCGGGTAACCAGGCAGGTAGTTGGCCACCACCGTGGCCCCGCTGGGCATGACGCTTGTGAGCCAGCCTGCGCCGGCCAGTACGTGCGCCGCCATCAGGTAGTTGGCGTCGTCGTCAAAGGACCCCACCTGGTAGGTGGGGGCCACTACGACCGTGTGCGCCGTCTGGACCGCGAGAGGCAGCAGCCAGCCCAGCAACCACCAGCGCGACAACACGCCGGGCCCTTCGAGGTCCGCCCCGGCGGGGGTCACCGGTGACAGTTTGTCGCCCATTCCCGGTCCTAAATCCGCAGCCATAGAGGGAATTGAGTCGAGGCGTCCGCCGGGCTTAACGCGCGGCTAGTTCACAGGCTCGACCGCGGCCCGATCTGGAGCTCGAAGCGGAAACTGTCTCCCCGGTACTGGGCGATGAAGTGCTCGAAAACGACGTTGTCGCTGGACCGTGTAGTGCTGGACATGCGCAGGCCCAGCGCCCCTTTGGGCACGCCCAGGTGGTCGGAGTCGGGCCGGGCCAGAGCGACCGCCTCGATACCGCGCTGACCACTGGTGGGGCGCACGCCGTAGCGTTCTCGGAGCACCTGGTACAAGGAGCGGTCGGAAAGGTCGATTTCGACCAATCCCGGGAACAGTTTGGCCGGCATGAACGCCCGCACCACCTGCACGGGCCGCCCGTCGACGCTGCGCACCCGGTCCAATTGGACGATCTCCTCGCCAACACCGACCTCAAGTAGGCGGGCAACGTCGACGCCGCAGGGCTCGGTAGCCAGCTTCAAGACGTGGCTGTGGACCACGTGCCCGGCCCTCACCATCGACTCATGGAAGCCCAGGGTGTCCTGGATGAAGCTGGTCTCCATTTTTCGCCCGGTTACGAACGTACCTTTCCCCTTTATCTTGAGGACAAGGCCCTCACGTTCGAGGTCCGACAGGGCTTGGCGGACAACGGTGCGGCTCACCGAGTACTGGGCGCACAGCTCAGCCTCCGACGGCAGCAAGTGACCCTCGGCCCGGTTGTTCTGCAGGTCCTTCACCAAGATGCGTTCGAGTTGAAGGTAGTAAGGCTCGAAGGACCGGAAATCGATGACCGCCGACCTGGCCTCGCTCATGACCCGTTATCCCCCGCCCTCGCGACGGGCCGTGCCTTGGCCCGGCAAGCCTGTCGCGCTACCACGCTAACATCCTATCATCTTAGGTCGTCAGGGCAAGAGGCACCTGCAGGTGGAGGACGCTTGGCGCTCCTGCTACTTGGCCCCGAAGCGCCTCGCCGGTTGGACCGTCTCCCTCGGGCCCGTTGACAGTCACACGGTGAGGCAAGACCGTGCAAGTTCCAGCGAAGCGGGCCCTTTATGAGCGCTTTCCCTACTGCGCAGCGAAAGGCTTGACACAAGCAGTTCACCGGAGTATGGTCAGACCCGCTTGAGCAAAGCGGTTTGCACAAAGCGGTTTGTGCAAGGCTGTTTGTGCAAGGCTGTGCTCCGTTCTAGGTGTTCCGGAAAGCAGGTCGGTATGGGGGCTACAGGCCGCGTTCGCATTTACGAAGTGGCCGCGCACGCAGGCGTCTCACCGACAACGGTTTCTGCCGCGATGACGGGCAAACGCCCCGTAGCGGAGGAGACCCGCCAGCGCATAGAGCAGGCCATCGAGGAGCTCGGTTATAGAGCCAACGCCAGTGCCCGGGCGCTGGCCTACGGCAGCAGCGGGACGATCGCCCTTCTGATCCCTTCGCTAGAGAACTCCCTCTCGCAGATCGAGCTCGAGTTCGTCGCCAGCGTTGCCGAGGCGGCGAGGGCGCGCGAGTACGACGTCCTTGTGTCCTTTTCCGGGGACGACGAACTAGTGCTGTCACGGCTGATCGACGAACGCCGGGCGGACGGGATTGTCCTTCTCGAAGTGTTCCTCGACGACGTGCGTGTCGAACGCCTCCGGTCTGTCGGGTTCCCATTCGTTGCCATCGGCCGGACCGCCAAACCAAGCGGGATCGACTGGGTCGACATTGACTTCGACGGTCTGCAGCTGTCGCTGGTAAGCGGCCTCACCGAGCTCGGGCACAAGCGCATCACCTTGATCAGTGGCCCATCCGATCTATTGAAGAGGCGTTATGCCCCGCAACACAGAACGCACCGAGCTTTTAATGCCGCCTGCACCAAGCTGGGCGTTAAGGGGGACATCCTGGAATGCGAGCGTAACGCCGAAGCCGGGCTCCATCGAACGGCAGAGCTACTTGCCCGCGACAAGTCGCTCACCGGCCTCGTCGTGGTCAACGAGCTGGCACTGCCTGGGGTCTACCGGGCGGTAGCTGAAGCGGGACTGCGTATGCCTGAGGACGTGTCCGTGATCGGGCAATGCGACAGCAGGTGGTCGACGTTCCTCGCCCCTCGCCTGACGGCGGCACAGTTCCCCTCTGTGGAGATGGGGCGTGCCGCCGTCGAGCTGTTGGTCGATCGCCTTTCCGGCAAGGAGCTGGCCCCGCGTGGGCGGTTGATCCTACCGACCATTGTCACCGGGGAGTCGACCGGGCCGGCCCGCGCGGTTCCCTCTCGTGGGCGACGGGCACCGTCGGCCCCGGGCAGCGGCGGCGCAGGCAACCCGAGGCCTAGGCAGACGCGCCAGGGAGGAGGTCCTTCGCTGTGGGCAGCTTTGTAGCACACGCGTGGGGCGTCACTTGGGCCCACGACCGGGAACTGGTCCGAGTCGAAGCTTGGGGCCCGAACAGCTTGCGGGTTCGCTCGACGATAAGAGGCAAAGTCACCGACCTCCCAGGCAGTGCCCTGCTGGACGTGACTGGCCCAGAGGCGAAGGTCCAGGTTTCGGAGGAACGGGCCCGCGTCGAAAACGGCGAGGTCGTTGCCGAGATGTCGCGCTCGGGTCGTCTGCGGTTCCTCGGACGTGACGGGCGTGAGTTCTTTACCGAGCACGAACCTCACTTTTCCGCTCCCCCTCAGCGGCGGTACATGCCCGTCGGCGGGGACGTTCATCAATCCGAAGTGCTCTTCGATGCTCCGGCGGGCGAACGGGTCTACGGTCTGGGGCAACATCAGCACGGCCTTTTGGACCAAAAGGGTACCGTCATCGACCTGGTGCAACGGAACACCGAGGTCTCCATTCCCTTCGTGCTGTCCAGCCGAGGCTACGGCTTCCTCTGGAACCATCCCGGGGTCGGCCGAGTGGAGCTGGCCAGGAACCACACGAGATGGGTGGCCGAGGCGGCCAGACAGATCGACTATTGGGTGACAGCCGCCCGCGTTCCGGCCACCGTGGTGAGCCAATATGCAGCGGCAACGGGCCTGCCCCCAATGCTGCCGGAGTGGGCGTCGGGGTTCTGGCAGTCAAAACTGCGCTATCGGACCCAAGAGGAGCTGCTCGGCGTAGTGCGGGAGCACAAGCGCCGCGGCCTACCGCTCTCGGCTATCGTGATCGACTTCTTCCACTGGACCCGCCAGGGTGAGTGGGAGTTCGACAGGCGCGAGTGGCCGGACCCGGCGGCGATGGTGCGGGAGCTGAAGAGCCTTGGCGTTGAGTGCATCGTGTCAGTGTGGCCAACGGTAAACCCGAACAGCAAGAACTACAGCGATATGGAGGAACGGGGCCTTCTTGTTGGGAACGAGCTAGGGAACCCACTGCACCTCCCGCTGTGGGACAAGGACAGCCCGGGCACGACGTTCGTCCGCTACTACGACGCCACCAACCCCGAGGCCCGTCGCTACATCTGGGAAAAGGTCAAAAGCGGCTACTACCGCCATGGCATAAAGACCTTCTGGCTGGACGCCTGCGAGCCCGAGGTGCGTCCCGAGAACCCAGGCAATCTCATGTTCCATCTGGGCGGAGGCGCCGAGGTCCAAAACGTCTACCCTCGTTTCCACGCCCAGGGCTTCTTTGAGGGCTTGCGCGAAGTCGGTGAGGGCCCGGTCCTGTCACTGTGCCGTTCGGCGTGGGCCGGCAGCCAGCGCTGGGGCGTGGCTCTTTGGTCGGGTGACGTGGAGTCCAGCTTCGCCGCCCTCGCCGCTCAGGTCCCTGCCGGGATGAACGCTGGCATATCGGGGATCCCATGGTGGACGTCCGATATCGGCGGCTTTTACGGGGGGCGCCTCGACTCGCCATCGTTCCGCGAACTGGTGGTCCGATGGTCCCAGTTCGGGCTGTTCTGCCCGTTGTTCCGTCTCCACGGGTCGAGAGACCCCGGCGTCCACGACGGGCCCAACCGCACCGGGGCCGCCAACGAGGTGTGGTCGTTCGGCGATGAGGTCTACGAGATCTTCTCCGAACAACTGCGCCTGCGCGAGGTATTACGGGCCTACCTGATGGCCCAGATGGCTAACGCCAGCGCCACCGGCCTGCCGCCTATGCGCCCGCTGTTCTTGGACTTCCCCGACGATACCACCTCCTGGGAGGTGGACGACCAGTTCCTCTTGGGCCCAGATGTGCTGGTGGCGCCGGTGACGGCCGAAGGCGTGCGCGACCGCGCCGTCTACCTCCCTGCAGGGAGTGCCTGGACGAGCGCGTGGACGGGAGAGCGGGCCGAGGGGGGGGCCTGGCTGCAGTGCCCGGCCCCGCTCGAGCGGATCCCGGTGTTCCTGCGCGACGGTGGGGCCCTGCCCGCCAGCGCGATGAGCAAGGTCCGTGCCCCATGACAATCAACCGGTACAGGGCCCTTCTGAGGGACACCAAGGTGGCGCCGTACTACTTCTTGCTCCCCTTCACCGCCTTGTTCCTGGTGTTCACGATTGCGCCGATCGTGTACGACTTCGGCCTCAGCCTCTTCACCTACACCTTGGTAGGCGGGACTCATTTCGGGGGTTTCGCAAACTACGCCAGCGTCCTGCAAAGCGGGTTGTTCTGGGCGTCGGTCTTGCGCGTCATCGAGTACGGCGTCGGTGTAATGGCCGTGACGCTGGCGTGCTCGGTCACCTTTGCTGTCCTGTTCGACTTCGAGTACGTCAGGTTCGTCCGTGCCTTCAAGCTCATATTCTTCTTGCCCTACGCCGTCCCCGGGTCCATCGCCGTCATGATCTGGGGCTTCCTGCTCGAGCCGCAGCTGGGGACATACCCCCTGTTGGCAAAGGATGCGGGGTTCGGGACGGTCAATTTCCTGGGCACGCACCTGGTCCTGTTCTCGATCGGGAGCATTGCCGTGTGGGCCCTCACCGGCTTCAACATGCTGGTGATATATACGGCCCTCAAGGGAGTACCACTGGAGAACATTGAGGCGGCGATCGTCGACGGTGCCTCCAAGTGGCAGATAGCCACCAGGGTGAAGCTGCCCCAGATCCGCCCCGTAGTGATGGGCATGGGCTTCCTGGGGGTCCTCGGGGCGTTGCAGCTGTTTACTGAGCCCTCGATCCTGTCCGTCCTCACCGATTCCATCTCGACTCAGTACACGCCCGCGATGCTTGTCGACTCCACGATTTCTACGCAAAGCAACAATAACTATGCGGCGGCGATGGCGTTCGTCTTGGCTGTCATATCGCTGATCTTCGCCGGCGGGCTCATTGGGATGTTCATTCACCGCAGGGGGGGGTTTGAGTCGAATGCCCGACGCGCCGCTTAGCGGCAACGCACGTACCATACGCCTGACAAAGACCAACCCGTATATCCGTGCGTTTGCCTTCGTTGTCATGGTCGTCTTCGCCGTGTACGCGGTGCTGCCGTTCTATTGGCTCGTCATCGCCGCGACGAAGACCAACGGCGGCATCGTGGGCTCCTTGGGCCTGTCGCTGCCCAGCCATCCCGACCCGTTGACCAACCTCAGGCACCTGTTCAGTTATGACGGCAACATCTTCCTGCAATGGACCTTCAACTCCTTCCTTTACACCGCGGTGGCGGGCGCGGCGGCCACGGCGCTGAGCCTCATGGCGGGTTACGCACTGTACATATACCGGTTCCCCGGGCGTAAGCTCCTGCTTGGCTCCCTCGTCGCCGTGTCGGCCATCCCGGGGACCACTTTAGCCTTCCCCCTCTATTTTCTGATCGCACACCTAAAGCTGGCCAACAACCTCCTGGGCGTCTTCCTACCGCTGCTCGTCAGCCCCTTCGGCGTGTTCCTCATGTGGTTGTACCTGAGCAGCACGGACTGCCTGGCGGTCGTGCAGGCAGGAAGGATCGACGGCGCCCGCGAGATCCGGATATTCCGCAGCCTGGTGGCGCCCCTGGCCAGCCCGGCGATCGTAACCGTGTTCCTGTTGATAATTGTATCGATCTGGAACAACTATCTTCTACCCTACCTAGTCTTGAGCAACCCCCGCCTGCAGCCCGTCACTGTCGGCCTGGCGCAATGGGTGGCATATGGCGGGGCGAACGTGGGGAGCAGTCACCAGCTCCTGTACACACTTATCGTAACCGGGGCGATCGTGTTCATCTTGCCGGTGTTGGCTTTGTTCTTGGTGCTCCAACGCTATTGGAGAGACGGGCTCAGCCTCGGCAGCACAGTAGGGTAAGGAGCTCTGCGCCTAACGATGAGCGCGCCCGGGGCGTCGATGCTCAGGCGGTATATCTACAGACACATAGTTCTCACGGAAGAGAAATGATAACAAAGGAGGGAATACATAACAATGCGCCTTTCATGGCATGACAGGTCCTCCGGGCGAGCCGTATCGGCAAGCCGAGGACTGAAACTGCGGCGTGTGCTCGTGGCGGTGGCCGCGACGAGCATGACGGCGACACTGGTCACATCCACTTCCGCGTTCGGGGCCGCCGCCTCGCAACGCGTAGCAAACGTGCCTGGCGACGGCTGTTCGTCGGGGTCTGTGAACCTGACGTTCTGGTCAGGGGTAACGGGTATTAACAGCGCCGTCGTCTTGTTCAACCAGACGCACCCAGGGATCTGCGTACACTGGCTGAACGAGGGCCCGACGGTGTTCGCCAAACTGTTGGACGCAATGAAGACAGGGTCGGGCGCCCCCGACATAAGCCAGTTCAACTACTCGCTTATGTACCTGTACGAGCAAAACCATTACCTGGTCAACCTGGCCCAGTACGGCGCCAACGCCGTGCAAGGGGACTTCCCCTCTTACGCCTGGGACAACGTGAGCTATAACGGTGGCGTGTACGCCATCCCGCAGGACTCGGGCGTGTACGCGCTCTTGTACAACGCGACGCTGATGAAGAAGTACGGGCTGGCTGTGCCAAGCACCTGGGCGCAGATGGTAACCGAGGGCGAGGCGCTACAGGCGGCTCACCCGGGGGTGTACATCAACGACTTTGCGCCCAACGATTCGGTCAATGTGCTCTCGGGCATGACGCAGGCCGGGGCCAGAGATTTCGTGTTGAACGGCACCAAGCTATCGGTCGGCTTCACCAGCATGGCGGCAGAGCAGTACGCCTCGGTCTGGGACACGCTGCTGTCCAAGCACCTGGTTGCCACGGTGCCGGACTTCAGCACGCAGTGGTTCAATGACCTTCAAAACGGGCAAATCCTCACGGTCCTGGCTCAAGCCTGGGCTCCCAGCTACATCGGGTCGTCGTTGGACAAGACGCTCGGGGACTGGAGGGTAGCGCCGCTCCCGCAGTTCGCTGCCGGGCAAAACATCGGCATGAACGGTGGTGGGTCTCCCGAGGCCGTCACCAGCCAGACGAAGTACCCCAAGCAGGCCGCAGAGTTCGATATCTGGCTCAACACGTCCAAGGCGTCTCTCAGCCTGCTGGACAAGCCGCCGTCGGGGCTGTTCCCGATGGCGACGACGGTCAGCACGTCAGGTGCGTTCCTCAACCAAAGGCTGCCGCTTACGGGGAGCCAGGAGCTGTACCGGGTTTACGAGAACTCCGGGCCCGACCCTGGGTTCGCTTCCGGCTACGGCCCGTTTGCCAGCTACGCCGGCAGCGAGGCCGGCAATGCCATGGACCTGGTGGCCCAGGGACGAGAGACCGTGACGCAAATGTTCGCTTCCCTGCAGAGCGAGTTCGTTTCATACGCGAAGCAACAAGGCTTTACCGTTGTTGGTTCGTGACCACTAGAGGCGTTTTGTAATTGGCCCGCTCCGGCAAGCTGAACGGTGAGCAAGATCACCGTGGTCCCGCTGTGCGCTGAGCGTAGCGAGGACGAGCTTGCCGGGGGAGGGCAGTCATCACTGTAGGCAGAGACCGAGGGGAGCAGGGGCAATGCTAGAAGGCGTGGTACTGGGGCGTGGGATCAACTTTGGCAATGCTCTGGAGGCCGCCGCGGAGGGTGAAGCGGGCTTCCGACTGGAACGCCGGTACTTCGAGATGGTCAAGGCCGTCGGCTTCGACACCGTGCGGCTCCCGGTGCGGTGGTCCCTGCATACCGCGAGCGAGCCGCCGTACGAAATACAGCCGGCGTTCCTGGAACGAGTGGACTGGGCCATAGCCGCCGCCCTGGGAGCCGGCCTAAAGCCGGTCGTGAACTGGCACTTTTACCCGGAGCTGTGCGAGGGGGTGGCCGGGCACCAGCGGAGGTTCCTAGCCGTGTGGCAAACCTTGGCCGAGCGCTTCGCCCCCCTGCCCGCCGATGTCCACTTGGAGCTGCTCAATGAGCCTTACTCCATGACCCCCGAGAGTTGGAACGCTCTTGTGGCGCAGGCGCTGGCGGTGGTGCGCCAGGCCGACGCAGCGCGGGGCGTGATCATCGGGCCGCTCGATTGGAACAACATCGGCTCGCTGGAGGTCCTCGACATCCCGTCTGACGACCACGTCCAGGTCACCGTTCATTACTACGAACCGATGGAGTTCACTCATCAGGGGGCGCACTGGGTGTCTGACCGGGACCTGCCCGAGGGGACGCGCTGGGATGTCGAGCACGGCGGACCGGCGGTCGCGCGGGACCTGGACAAGGCGTCGGAGTGGGCCCGCCGGAGGGGGGTGCCGCTGTTTATCGGGGAGTTCGGCGTGTACGAGAAGGCGCAGATGGGCGACCGTGCCGCATGGACCGAGTGCGTGCGGGCCGGAGCCGAGCGCCGGGGAGCGAGTTGGGCCTACTGGGATTTCGGCACTGACTTCGGTGCCTACGACTGCCGCTCGGACAGCTGGCGTGCCCCACTGAGGGATGCGCTGTTGGGTACGCAAGGCGCCTGAGGAAATTGGCCCGGCTACATGTGAGCGAGGTTGGAGGAGGCCGCGTGCCCGTGCTGGCGTGCGTGGCGGACGGTTGGGAGCAGGGGCTGGTGACAGCGAACGGCCGTATGGGCGTTGCACTGTGGGGACCGCCAGGCGAAGAGGTCCTTACCGTCTCGCTGGAGAGGCTCTTCCTCCCCTTGGACCAAGCGGTCCCGCCGGTGCCCACCAACGAGATCCTCCCGTCGCTGCGGCACAAGCTGTGGGCGGGTGATTGCCAGGGTGCCGCCGACGACGTGGTGGCCTTGGCGCGCCAGCGGGGCTTGGGTGAAAAGCACTGGACAGATCCCCGTGTCCCCGCCTTCGAGGTTGTCTTGTCCGGGCCGCACGACGGGCCGGTGAGCGGGTACGAACGCTGGGAGGACATGCGCACAGGCGAGGTCGGCACGGCGTGGGAGTACCCGGGAGGCACGGTCAGGCACCGCACCTTCGTCTCGCGTGCCCATGGGCTAGGCGTCATGGAGATCCTGACGGCGCGACCGGCCACCTACCGGCTCTGCATGCGCAGGGCGTTTGCTAGCCACGACGGCAAGGAGCAGGCCGTCGCACAAGATGCTGCTTACCCCGAGCTCGCCGGCATCGGTGCCGGGTTGGTGCGCTACGTAACCCTGTTCAAAAACCGGTGGCCGGGGGCGGTCGGGGGCGTGGTCGGGGCCCTCCGGGCCGTCAGCGACATCGATGTCACCGGGGACGGCTGCTCTCTCCTCTTGGCCGGTGCCACCCGCACCCTGGTCCTGGTGGGGGCCCGGGCCCTTACCGACGATGATGACGATGACGGCGAGGCCGCCGAGCGCAGCCTCCGGGGCGAACTGGAAGCTGTGACGGCGGGTTACGACAGCCTGCTGGCCGCCCACGTGGCTCTGCGGGCACGGTGGATGGGAGAGGTCTCGTTGCGTCTCAATGGCGGCGAGGGCGCTATCGTGCAGCAGGCTGGTGCCGTCGAGCCGCACGTCGACTTTGACTTATTAGAGCGGCAGTTCTGTGCCGGCCGGGCCCGGATCGCCGACAGCTGTGGTGAACTGCCACCGACGCTCCAAGGCGTTTGGGGGGGTACGTGGACGCCTCCCTGGTCGGACGATTACACATTGAACGCCAACGTGCAGACAGCTCTGGCCGCCGTCTTGCCATCGGGGCCGCCGGAGATGTTGCTCCCCCTGTTCGCTTACCTGGAGGCTCACGTGCATGAGTTCCGGGACAACGCTAGGGCGCTGTATGGCTGCCGAGGGATCTACATCCCTTCTCGTATGTCGACTCACGGGTTCCAGGACCATTTCGACTCGCAGTGGCCCATGACCTTTTGGACTGCCGGTGCGGGCTGGCTGGCCCGCCTGTACTACGACTACTGGCAGTACACGGGGGACAGTAAGTTCCTGGCCGAGCGGGCGTTCCCGTTCATGCGCGAAGCAGGCCAGTTCTGGGAGGATTTCATGGTCCCCGACGATGCGGGGACGCTGCACTTCTGTCCTTCATATTCGCCCGAGAACGCGCCCGCCAATACGGGGTCGCAGGCCTGTTGTGACGCCACAATGGACGTTGCCGTAGCCAAGGACCTGTACCGCAACCTGGTCTTTTGCGGTAAGCTGCTTGGGACCGAGGGCGCCCAGCTGGCGCGATGGGCGGACCTGCTGGCGCGGCTGCCCAAGTACCGGGTCAACGCGGATGGCGCCCTGGCCGAGTGGGCCGACCCCAGGTTTGAGGACAACTACGAGCACCGCCATTCCTCGCACCTTTACCCGGTGATGTACGAGGTCGACCCCGAGATCTCGGCGGACGAGCGGCTGTTGGAGGCGACGCGGGAGGCCGTCCGGCGCAGGTTGGGCTGGCAGCGCTCTTGTAGCCGAGGCGGCGAGGCGGCTTTTGGCCTGTGCCAGCTCGGCCTGGCCGCAGCCCACTTGGGGATGGCGGAGGAGGCTGAACAGGCCTTGTTCATGCTGTCGTCTCGGTTTTGGCGACCGAATTTGACAACGACGCATGAGCCGGGGGAGCTGTTCAACGTGGACGCCTGCGGCGGCATGCCGGCCGTTATGTTGGCCATGGTGGTGCAAAGTGCGAACGGGGTGGTGAAACTGCTCACCGCGCTCCCGCCTCGCTGGCGCCGGGGGTCCCTGCGCGGGGTGCGGGGGCGCGGAGCAATAACCTTTGAGCTCATCGAGTGGGATGAGGCGGGCTTCGAGGCGCGCCTGTCGGCCCGGGTGCCAAGCGTGCTCAGGGTCGAGCTCCCTCCCGGGGCCGGTAGCGCCCAGGTAGAAGGTGCGGATGTCCTGGGCCGCGGCCGGTCCGGGCACCGTGAGGTGACCGTCCGCTTACGCAAGGACGTGGCGCTGCGGGTGCGGGGGAAATGGGATGCTGTTGGTGCTGTGGGGATAGGAGACAAGTGAGCAAGGGCAACGGCCAAGCGGCCATACACGTAACGGTGTGGGGGGAGAACCTCCACGAGTTCCGCGACAAGCGTGTCCCGGAGCTGTACCCGGGGGGCATGCACGAGACGATCGCAGCTGGGATCCGCCAGGAATTAGGGGGGCGAGCCGTCGTGCGGACGGCCACGTTGGACCAGCAAGATAATGGTTTGGGCGACGAGGTGCTGGGGACGACGGACGTCCTGACCTGGTGGGGCCACATCGGCCACGACCAGGTGGATGACAAGGTGGTGGAACGGGTGAGACAGCGCGTCCTGCAAGGCATGGGCTTGGTCGTGCTGCACTCGGCCCACCTCTCGAAGATATTTCGTTCACTTATGGGGACCAGCTGTAACCTGCGCTGGCGTTCAATTGGGGAAAGAGAACTGGTCTGGACGGTGAGCCCAGGCCACGAGATCGTGCGCGGGGTCCCCGCCGTCTTTGCCATCGAGGCCCAAGAGATGTACGGAGAGTTCTTTGACATCCCCGAGCCGGACGAGCTCGTGTTTATTTCGAGCTTCACGGGCGGGGAAGTGTTCCGGTCCGGTTGCTGCTTCTATCGGGGAGCGGGGAGGATCTTCTTTTTCGGCCCCGGCGACCAGGACTACCCCGTGTACCATCACGAGACCGTAAAGCGGGTCTTGGCGAACGCGGTCGTCTGGGCCTACCGGGAAGGCGGGCCGCTGGCCGCACCTTACGAGATCGAGCTCGCGGAAGAGGGGTGGATCGAGTCATATATCCGTGAGCCTTACCCGAGCGCGACCAAGTGAAGCCGCTGCGCGCTCTACTCGTCGGCGCTGGAGGCATGGGGCGGACCTGGGCGTCGGCCATGACTGGCAACCCCGATGTCTGTCTGGTCGGCTGGGTCGACCTGGTCCCGGAGCGAGTGCTTGAAGGCATTGAGGCCGTCGGGCTGACAGACGTTGCCGTAGACGACGACCTGGACGTCGCCTTGGGGAAATGGTTGCCGGACTTTGTGGTGGACGTGACTCCCCCCGAAGCGCACCATAAGGTGACCCGGCGCTGTCTGGGACGAGGGGTCCCCGTGCTGGGCGAAAAGCCCATTGCGGCCAGCCTCGATGAAGCGCGCGACTTGGTGGAGTTTTCGCGGCGTACTGAGACGTTGTTCGTGGTGAGCCAGAACGGGCGCTACAACCCGGGGCTTGTCGCCTTCAGGACGTTGGTGCTGGGCCGTCTCGGGGGTGTCGGTGCGCTTAGTGCCGATTTTTACAGCGGCTACCACTTTGAAGGGTTCCGCGAAGAGATGGCCAGCCCACTGTTGCTGGATATGGCAGTCCACACCTTTGACGCTGCTCGCTATATCACCGGTGCGGATGCCCGGAGCGTCTACTGTACGGAGTTCAACCCGCCATGGAGCTGGTACCGCGGCGCGGCCTCGGCAACGGTGGACTTCGAGCTGAGCGCCGGTATCCGTTTCAGCTACCGGGGTAGCTGGTGCGCGGAAGGCCTGGAGACCTCCCCGGACGCGGAGTGGCGCGCCATAGGAGCCCTCGGGAGCGCCAAGTGGGACGGCTCGGGCAACCCTGTCGCCGAAGTGCGAACGGGGGGCGGGAAGGGGGCAGCCCTGGAGCGTATCGAAGCGGCGCCGGCGCCGATGCCAAAGGAGGGTATCGCCGCCTCCCTAGTTGACTTCTTGAGGGCACTGCGTACGGGCGAGCCGGCGATGAACGACTGCAAGGACAACATAAAGAGCTTCGCCATGGTTATGGCAGCCCTGGCGTCGAGCGCGAGCGGGGAGCGCGTCGCCATCGGCCCCTGACCGCGCTCGCCCCTCAGCGGGCCGCGTCCTGGCGCACCACAGCAGCTTCGCCCGGGCCCAGCTCAACGCCGGCGGGGACGAGGCGACGGCGCATCAAGTCATAGCCGCCGGCTGGGAGCCGGACCGATGTGGCCCCATAGTTCAACCAGAACTGCCAGGAGCCTCCCGCTCCGTCACGGCGGAGCAGGCCGTGCACTGCCGGGCCTAGCTTCGCGACGACAGGCCTCACACCCGCCCCGGCCAGGGCGTCGCGAACGAGGAGGTCGCTGCGCTCGTCGCACAGCCGCGTGGATATGTACCAGGCGCAGCCTTTTCCGGCTGAGCGCCTGGTAATCGCCGGGTTGCCGGTGAGATCCCCCGTTGCGTACCGATCGACGATGTCGGCATCCGTAGCGGTAAGGCGTTCGCTCCACAGCGACCCGGAACCACCCCCAAATAGAGGAACGATCTGGCCCGGGCTCAGGGGGTGGAACTCCTCAACGCGTACCCCCAGCAGGGAACGGAGCACGGCAGGATAGCCGCCCAGGCCCACGGTGCCCGAAGAGCCCACGACGCCGCTCAGGTAGGAGACGATCATGCACCCCCCGTCCTGCACATACTGGTGCATCTTCTGCGCCGCATCGTCCGAAAGCACATACGTGTTCGAGACGATCACCAGCTTGTAGCGAGAGAGGTCGCCGTCCGGCGGGACGAAGTCGCACAGATGGCCAGCAAGCGTCACGGCTCGATGATCGGCGCGGACGCCGTCCAGGTAACGCATTTGAGCAGGGAGCACCCGCCGAGCTTCAAGCGCCCACCAGGACGCGAAGTCGAACACGATGGCCACGTCGGCATCGAGAGTGCTCCCCGAGACCTCACTCATTTCCTCCAGCGCGTGGCCGATGTTGGTCATCTCCCGGAAAATCCTGGTGTCCGCCCCGGCGTGGGGGACCATGGCCGAGTGGAACATTTCCGCGCCGGCGCGCGAGGCGCGCCATTGGAAGAACAAAGCGCTGTCGGAGCCGTGGGCAATGTAGGCCAGGGCATCAAGAAGAGTCCGCCCCGGCGGCCGGTGCACGGTCCCGTGGTCCTCGACGGTCGTACTCGCCGCCTGCTCCATGACGAGCCACGGCCGGCCCTGGTTTAGGGAACGTGCCAAGTCGCCGGCCAGGGCGATCTGGTCGTAAGCGCCGCTGTCGCGACTGCTGGGATAGTGGTCGATGGCGACGACGTCAACGGCCCGGCCCCACTCCCATAAATCAAGAACAGGGTCGTCGGGCAACATGAAGTTCGTGGTCACGGGGATGCCAGGTGTGCGGGCTCGGATGGCGTCTCGCTGATCGACGTAGGCGCTGAGCAGCTCGCTCGACCAAAAGCGCTGGAAGTCCAACGTTTGCGATGGGTTTGCCAGCCATTGCGTGGCCCGTGGGGGGAGCACTTCCTGCCAATCCCCGTAGCGCTGGCCCCAAAAAGCGGTGCCCCATGCCTGGTTAAGTTCGTCAAGCCCCGGCTGCGCCGCTCCGTAGCGTTGCTGGAGCCATGACCGGAACGCAGCGGCGGCATGGTCGCACCAACACCTGGTCCCGTACTCGTTGTGGACGTGCCACATGGCGAGCGCCGGGTGGCCGGCATAACGCTCGGCAAGCTTCGTCGCGACGCGGACGGCGGCCTGTCGGTAACAGGGGGCGGCAGCGCAGTACGTGTCCCTACTGCCATGGACAAGCCGCGTACCGTCCGCCCGTACAGGGAGGGCGTCGGGGTGGGCGAGGCTGAACCACGGAGGTGGAGATGCCGTGGGCGTAGCGAGAATGACGCTAACGCCGGCCTTATGGAGGCGGTCCAATGTGGCGTCCAACCAGTCGAAGCGGTAGCGGCCCTCGCTGGGCTCAATCCAGGACCAGGAGAAGACCCCGACGGTTGCGGTGTTGACGCGCGCTTCGCGCATTAGCGCGACGTCCTCGGCCCACGTCGGGGCGTCCCATTGTTCTGGGTTGTAATCTCCTCCGAATAGCAGCATTCGGTGCCACCTCCGTGGCAACAGGCAGGTTGTCCGTTCAAGCGTAGGCCAGGGGGCCACGAGGCGACGCCAGCCTTGGCGGCATAGTCCTCCTGGTAGGCCCGACGTTGGGCCAGGAGCGCCAGCAATGCGTCGTCGAGCGCCAGCAATGCGTCGTCGAGCGCCAGTGCCCTTCTCTGGTGGGTCTTGGTGCCTCCTGCCGTCGCCGCCCCGTCGATGACGGTCAGGCCGAGCGCTCGGCAGCTACCGTGCCCAGCCGCTGCTGCCTTTGGCTCTGGATGTCGTTGCTACAGGGCTAGATGAAGTCTCAGCGCTTCATCGAGAGCGGCGAGAAGCTCTGGCGGTACGACGCCGGCAAATGCCCCGATGCGCTCGACGGCCACCGATCTCACCTGCTCTGCCTGTGCCTTTGAGTCGCGTTCAAGGCCGGTCGCGGACGCCGGCAGCATCACCTGGAACGGGTAGACGCGATCGGTGCTCGATGTCACCGGGACAACGGTGACCACCCCTCGTCCGAGCCGGTCGGCCGTGCTGTTCGCTCCGTCGTTGCTGACGATCACGGCCGGTCGGCGCTTGTTGGCCTCGGCACCACGCACCGGGTCGAGGTCGACGAGGCGGATCTCGCCCCGTCGCATCAGGTCAGTCCGTCGCTGGCCGTAGGCTCCCAGGCGGCGGCGTCGCCCTCTGCCGCCCACTCTTGCCACGCGTCTTCATAGGCAGGCCCGAGCTCTGAGGCCCGTAGCAGCCGAACGGCCTTATGAACTACAGCAGAACGAGACGCGAAGCCTTGCGAGCTGGCGTAGGCATCGAGGAAGTCCACGTCCTCGTCGGGAAGGCTGACGCTAACTTTCATACTGTCATACTACTGGTAGTAGTACAGATGGAGCAAGAACCTTACCGCCTACTGATAGCAGTTGCCGCCCACTTATGGCACGGATGTGGCACGAAGCCTCAGCCTCGGCGCCCTTCGAGGAACCGGCCGCTGGAACCAGATGATGGGGACGGGTGACGCGGTTCTCGAAATCCGGCCGGACCTCCGTGGCCCTCGGCCGACGCCTTCTCGCTCTCCATCCCAGCCTGCCTTGTCCTTAGCTTAGGAAGACCGTCGCTCACGACGTCACGGTACCGAACCTCCCCGGTGAGGCACCACAACACCATCATCGGGTGCTTGGGCTGGAAGCGCCGAGTCGGCGATCACGCGGCGACCGGCTCCGGCCCGGGACCGCGCAGAACGCCTTGCGACAGCCTCGGCGATCTGCGTGAATGTTCTGGCGGCGTTCCCCATCCGGTGTGGAGCGGCACGCCGACGCCAGTGCCGTCGATCAGTACGCGAGCCCAATCGCAACACGTGCGGTCAGGCCGCCCCATAAGGAGATGATATGTCTCGTGACCCAGCTCGCATGGCGGGAAAGACTTCGTGTTACCCTCAGCCCCGTTGCGGGCGAGGCCGTACGGATCATCACTTGGCATGGGCGCAGTTGGCCCCCGAGGCGACCGCCGCAGGAAGCACAAGGGAGGCGGCCCTCTTTGGTCCTTGGCCGAGCGGCGTAAAATGGTAGGAGGAGCCCTGGATCTCCCGTACGAACGCCCCCGTCGCGGTATTTATTTCGGTCACCGAGTTGCTGTTCGCACCGTTGTTCATGACAAACAGGTAATGCCCATCGAGATCCAAGGCGTCTGGGAAGTTGAACCCGTAACCGGCCGTCATCACCCGTACGACTGCCCCGGTGGAGGCATTTATTTCGGTCACGGAGTTGTCCCGGCCGCTGGCCACGAACAGGTCACTCCTGCCCGCTAAGATGGCGAGCGGGTCCGGGCAAGGGACCACCCGCAGGAGCGCGCCGGTCGAGCCGCTGACCTCGGTGACCGAGCCGTTACCGAAACTCGCCACGAAGACGTCGCTCCCGTCGGTGGCCAGGGCGGTCGGGTCGTCGATTTGGTACGACGGCCCAGAGATCACCCGGCCCAGCGCTCCAGTGGAAGCACTCAACTCGGTCAGCGAGTTCCCCACGAGGTTCGCCACGAACAAGCGCTGTCTGCTCAGTGCCATGGCATCGGGGTCCTTGATCTGGTACGGAGAGCCCGATATCAGCCGCACGAGGGCGTCGCTCGACGCGTTGAGCTCGGTTACCGAGTCGCCGGCGAGGTTCACTGCGAACAGTTCGTGGCCGTCCGCGCCCATGGCAGAAACGTCGCTGAACTGGTAGCGCGAGCCCGAGATTACCTTCAGCAGTTTGCCCGTCGATGCGTTGAACTCGGAGATAAAGGAATGGTAAGGGGCCGATGAGGAATACTCGTTGGCGACGAAGAGCCTGCTCCCGCTCACCAACAACGCCAACGGCGCATCAATTTCGTCACCTGATAGCACCCGCACGAACTTGCCTGTCGACGCGTTGAGCTCAGCGACAGAACGGCTGTCGTCCCCGCCGTTGGTGGCGTTCGCCACAAAGACGTGCTGGCCTGAAACGGCCAAGCCAACTGGGATCTCAAGGTGCCCTGACCATCCCGAGATGACCCGCACGAGCGCCCCGTCTGAGACATTGAGCTCGGTGAGCGAGTTAGCACCGCTGTTTGCCACGAACAGGTCGTCCCCGCTTGCAGCCAGCCCCACAGGGCTGTCAAAACCCCATCCAAAGACGTGGGCCCCGGTCAGTTCCGGCGCGCCAACGTGACCGGCGCTGGGGCCAGCGCCATGGCCAGCCACTCGGGACGGCTGAGTTCTGGTGCCTCCCAGCCCACCGGCGGCGTGCACGGCCACCCCAGCGATGACCAGGACGGTGACGAGGGCCGAAACCCGACGGCGCCGACGGCGCTGGCGCTGGCGCGCCTCCTCGATGAGCGCCTCCGCCGGATGAGCCCACGGCGTCCGGGGACGTTCGGTCATTACCGGCATGCGGGCCTCTCTTCGTTACCGCTCGCCGGCGGCCGGACCAGCTCCACACGCCTGCAACCCTGCCGGGAGTCCGCGCCCTTGCCGGTGGTCAACGCCGGGCCTTCCTACGCCAGCCTCTCGATGAGCTTGACCAGGTCCTCTCTCCGGTGGCCCTGGCCGCGGGCCACGCGCACCAGTTCCTCAGCTTTGGACAGGACAATGCTCCTGGCCACCGCGCCACCGGCGACGGTGACCCCCCGCCCACGCCGGAACTCGAGCAGGCCCTCGTCACGCAACAGCCGCAGGGCGCGCAGCACCGTGTTGGTGTTCACGCCCAGTACGGCGGCGAGGTCGCATAGAAGGCACGCAGGTCGTCGGTGGCCATGGCCCGCAGCCCAAGCCAAGCCACGGCGACCCTTACGTGGCGTCGGTACCGGAGGCGGCCGCGCTTCTGGGGATCAGCAAGGACCTCGCCTACGACCTGGCCCGCCGAGGCGAGCTACCCGGCGCTTTCCAGCTCGGGCGGCGCTGGCGGGTCAGCCTCGTCAAGCTTCGGACCGCCGTCCACGGCGCCGAGCACGACGGAGCCGAGGAAGCTGGCTAGTTCACGGTCGCGCGCTTCGAGAGCGTGAGCGTAGACCCGCAGTGTCACCGAGGCGTCGGCATGCCCCAGCCGCCCGGCCACGGTGCGCACGTCGGCCCCACCGGCGATCGCGGTGGTGGCGGCGAAGTGGCGCAGCTCGTGAAAGTGGGTCGTTATGCCGAGCTTCTTGGCCGCCCGCTTGTAGTAGTCGGTAAGGGTGTCGGGCTGGTAAGGCTGCCCCCCGCTAGCCGACGACGACAGGACGAACGGGTCAGCCACGAGGCCGACCTGGCGGGCATAAGCCTCTTGGTCGGCCCGACGCTTTCGCAAAAGGGCCAGCATGGCGTCGTCGAGCGCGACACCCCGGCGCTGGTGGGTCTTGGTCGGCCCCTCGGTCGCCACGCCATCGATCACGGTCAAGCTCCGAGCAATCATCAGGAGCCGGCGGGCCCAGTTCACGTCGGACCACCGCAGGGCGCACAACTCGCCTCGCCGGGCGCCCGTGACGGCGGCCAGGGCGATCGCCGCGGCCAGGATGGGTTGGATCGTCTCGGTCTCCCTGATGAGCCGCTGGACGTCGGCGACGTCCGGCGCCGAGACTGTCGAATGGCTCAGCCCGGGCGGCGTCGACCCGTCGGCTGGGTTCAGGGGGACCATGCCCCACTTGACGGCTCGGCCGAGCGCGGCGTGCAGCAGGAAGTGGTGGCGCCGGACCGACGCCGAGGACAGGCCCCGATCGGTGAGCGATCGGTAGAAGGTGTCGAGCCGAGCGCCGGTGAGCTTGGCCAGAGGCACGGTCCCGATCGCGGGCTTGATGCTCGTCGTGGCCATCCGCCGGTATTCCTTCATCGTGTAGGGCGAGCGTTCCGGGGCCACCGTCTCCAGCCAGCGGTCGAGGAGGTCGGCTAGGGTTCCGGGGTGGTGCTTAGCGACTTGTCCCTGCTCGACCTCGGTGACCAACTTGGCGAGGGCGGTCCCGGCCTGGCGCTTGGTTCCCTGGAAGCTTCGGGTAACAAGCTTCATGCGGCCGTTCTCGCGTCCCGCGAAGACCCGCAGCCTCCAGCGGTCGTCGCCTCGCTGCTCGATGTTGCCCCTCGTGGCGTCCTCCGCTGCCGAGTTGCCCAAAAAGTTGCCCAAGCCAGAGTACCAACCTACAAGGAGGAAACAAACTAGCAGGTCAGATGCACTTGGAGGGATGCGAGAGTGGCCGAATCGGACGGTCTCGAAAACCGTTGAGGGCTCACGCCCTCCGTGGGTTCAAATCCCACTCCCTCCGCTGCTGCCGCTCAAAGCCTTTTCTGCGGATGGAGATCTCGTGACGTCTATAGGCAGTATCACGTTTCAGAAGATGGACGGGACGACAGGCACCCTCGCCGAATACGTCGGCCATGTCGTCCTCGTCGTCAACGTGGCGTCCAAGTGTGGCCTCACCCCCCAGTACGAGGGCCTCGAGCGGCTGCAGGAGCGAGAACAGGGCCGGGGCTTTACCGTACTCGCTTTCCCGGCCAACAACTTCGGTGGACAAGAGCCCGGCACCGACGCCGAGATTGCCGAGTTTTGCTCCACGAAC
Organism: uncultured Acidimicrobiaceae bacterium; assembly: GCA_964481925.1. Taxonomy (GTDB): domain Bacteria; phylum Actinomycetota; class Acidimicrobiia; order Acidimicrobiales; family Palsa-688; genus Fen-671. The sequence continues at coordinate 7,621 of CAYZVQ010000019.1, read as the reverse complement.
TACGCGGTGACGTTCCCGCTTATGTCCAAGATCAGCGTGGTGGGGGACGACAAGCACCCCCTCTACCAGGCGCTCACTGCTGCGGTCCCGACAGCCGATGGGAAGGCGGACTTCCGTGAGAACCTCCGGAGCCACGGGATAACGCCGACCGAGGATCCCGACGTGCTTTGGAACTTCGAGAAGTTCCTGATCGGCCGGGAGGGCGAGGTGGCCGCCCGCTTCGCGCCAGCTGTCGCTGCCGACGACCTCACCCTTATCGCCGCCATCGACGCACAGCTGTCCCGCTAACCGGCTTCGAGCTGGCCTTCGCCAGTAGTCGCCGGCGCAGAAGTTATGGCCGGAGCAGCCGGGAGCGCGGTAATGGAACGGAGCACCGCACCGGCGGTGCTCGCCGTGCCGAGCCCTATCGTCACCTTGACCGGCGTGGTGCGCCCGGGCAGGTCGACCTCGAGGACGAGGGCGCTGAAAGGGTCGGCCTCGTCAACGTACATCTGAAGACCGTTGACTACTATTCGCAGGCCGTCCGCGGGCACCGAGTTTGGAGCCCCGGCACTGCCCGCGTCCATCTGGACGCCGTTTGTCCCGCGGCGGGCGGGAAGAGGGTAGGGGCAGGGCAGTCTCGCCAGATTGCTGTCTGTGTCGAGCGTGACCGACGGCGAGGAGAAGGCGATATCAGGGGGGTCGCAACCGAAGGCGTACGTCGTGCGGTCCACCGGCCAGCTTGGGGGCACGGCGAAACCCAGTCCGGCGAAGTTCATAGAGCGCCATGGTCCTGGCTGTGCACCGACGGCCCGGTGCTCGAGGACGATGTCCCGGACCGACGGGGCCAGCGAGCCTACGACGCGCGCCGCCAGCGGCCCCGACGCCATGAGCTCGATGCCGAGAGTAGGGACGGAATACGCGGTCCCGCTAATCTGGCCGTGGAGCACTTCCTTGTACACGGGGATACCGTCGATGGTCATCGAAGGGTGGCCCGGGGCATACGTGCGGGCGGGAAGAGGCCCAAGCCGTACCAGGTTGGCAGGTGGTGATTGTCCGGCCGGTGCGGCCATGTTGGGGCCGCACCAGCTCGAAGAGCCGAACGGCCCCAGCAGCACTACCCCTCCCGCTCCGGTCGGGCCGCACACCTCGGAGCCGGGATAGACCACTGGCCAAGCCGTGGGCGTGCCCACCTGGGCGTCACCGTAGGCCAGGGGCCCCCAGCCCGGCGCCGTAGCCTGGGGGGCTACCGGCCTGGCGGACGGAGGTGCCGAGGTCGTAGGCCGGGCCAAGGACGGCGCGCTCAAAGAGAGCACGACCAGCGCCAAAGCCGGGACCGTAACCGGTCTCATTTTTACTGGTGTTCCTTGTACGGGCCCATGCCCCTGGAGACTTTCTAGCTCGCCGAGGTGCCGGCCACGAGCTCGTAGACGGCGGTTACATTGGCGGTCACCTGTTCTTCGCCCGGTTGGACCGGCGTGCTCGGGGCCGTTGCCTTTCCTGGCGCACCGGAGGCGAAGCTGACAGGGGAAGGCTCGGACGAATTGTCCACCAGAGAGCACAGATGCCCGAGGGACATGCCGGCAGCCGCGGCCATCACCTGCGCCTGTCCCGTAGCCTGGCGGACCGCGGCGGCCCGGGCCTGGCCGAGCAGGGCCGTGTCGTCTTTGACGGAGAAGGCAATGCTGTTGACCACGATGGCGTTGCCCGCGGTGCTGGCGGCGTCGTCGATGATCTTGCCCGCCTCGGCCAGGTCGTAGAGGGTGACGGTTACGTTGTCCACGACCTGGTAGCTGGTTATCAGCTGCTTGGGGCCCGTGTAGACCGGTTGGACCGTCAGGCCCGAGGTTTGCAGATCCTGCTCGGGCAGCGCATCTGCCTCCAGTTTGGCGATCAGGGCGTTGGCCTTGGCCGAGTTGGTGCTGAGAGCGATCGCTGCCGTAGGTGACTGGGTCTGCACCCCGAGCGAAATAGTGAGCTCGTTGGGCTGAGCCTCGGCGCTGCCATAACCCTGTACCGTTACGGTCGAGGCGTTGGTGGGGCACACGATCGCCGCTGGTGCGAGTGACGCCGAGGCGGGTGCGGCTGATGCCAACGCGGCCGGGCCGACGATTGACGAGCTGACCGCCAACCCGGTGCCGGCCAGTAGCAGCGATCCCAGGACCGCGGCGCGAGCCCTTGTAGTCATGGTGGTCTCTCTCCTTCTCCTCGGGCCCCTCGCCCGCGGGCGGGAGCCGACCGGGCCACAACTCGTGACCCGGTGAGTAGGTGCTACCACTCTCACAAGATCAATCGCGAAAACCTGGCGTGCGTCCCGACGGCCCAGCCGGCTGTTTTCGGCCGTGCCCGTCTAAGGGGAGACTGTGACGAGCGTCCCTATGGGGTCCAGGCCCCATACCACCTGGGCGTTGTCGACGGGCAGCTCTACACAGCCGTTGCTTTGGGGGTACCCGTAGGCATAGCGCCAGTACCCGTGGACGGCGTCGCCCCCGTTGAAATATGCCACCCAGGGGACCCCGGTGACGTCGTAGTGGTAGCCGTCCGGGTCGGTACCCACCATCGTGGTTGACGAAAAACGAGCGTAAACGGGAAACGTCCCAGTCTCCGTGGTGGCCCCGGGCACGCCGGTGTTGGCCGGGCTGTTGTACACGTCCCGGCCGTTTTGCCAGACGACCAGTTGTTCGGGGAGGTTCTCGCTGACCATGAGGTAGTCATAGGGCACAGGGTCGAGGGCACGCTTGGCGATGGCTTGCGTCAGCGCGTGCCAGACCTGGGGCTCGACAAGCCCGTCTGTGGCCAGCTTGGCATCGTCCTCGAGGTGCATGATGGCCCCGCCGGTGAGGATGTTGTCCTGGCCCGGCGACCAAAGGGACGCCAAGGAAGCGGGCACCGCCGGGTAACGCCAACTGAAGGTCCCTATCTGTGAAATAGAGGGCACGAGAGCGGCCACGGTCGGTGAAGTGTCGAGCGCCGTCCGCCCGGTGGCCGGGGGCCCGCTCGTCGGTCCCTCGGCCGTCGGGACGAAACGGAGGGGTAGGTAGTGCAGTTCGGCCAACAATTGTTGGACCCTGAGAACAGGCGGGGGCCCGACGGTGAAGCTCCAGTGCTTGGCGCGGGCCAAAGCCGAGGAGACGTAGACCCGCACTGTTGACCAGGGCACGTACCCGTCGGAGGGTATGAAGGTCAGGGCCGCGCCCTGCACCGACCACTTCCCCGCCACGGGCGGGACCAAGGTGGGCATGGGTGCCCCATGCCGCGCCGGCCCCGAGAGCAAGATAATTATTCGTGAACCCGTCGTCACGCCCTGGGCGCCGCGTTTCGGAGCGATGGCTACGACCTTCGGTACGGGAACGGCGGTCGTGGTCGTGACCCGGTCCTTCGTCGAATTGGAGCGGGCCACCGTGGTGGAGGCGGCCGGCGTCGTTGGGACAGCCATGGGTGGCGGTGCCGGCGTGCGGGAGCCCAGCGCCAGCAGGTGCTTCTGCCCGGCCGCGGTCTTGGCCGACGCCAGCCCTCCTGTAGCCACAAGCGCCAAAAGCGCAGTCGCGGCCATGGCGGCGCGGTAAGCACCACGCTCCTCCCCGCCCGGTACACCCTGCGGGAGCCTGTGCCTTGCGACAGCGCGCACCATAACCCTCCTCCATCTCCATTAAAGCTCGCTTCGGGCCCCTAAGTGGTTTCGCCCTTCTCCGGTTCCGGTACGCCCGCTCTCCGCGGGCTAAAGGTCGCTTCGCGCAGCCCCGAGACCTAGGGAAATGGATCAGGACGATCCGGAGGCACAGGCAGACATGGGTTCTCGAGCAGTGCGCCACACCGGCGCAGGCTGGCCAGGATGGCGAACAGTGGGGGCGGCGTTCGCCCTGCTGACAGCTGTCGCGGCCGTACCGCTTGTGGCGTCCGCAGCTCAGGCTCAGGAGGGGGCGGCCCTGGCCGACCCGCCCGAAAATATCCCGCGCACGCCGGCGATGGAACAGGCCTGCAACGCCGGTACCGTGCCGTGCCAGCAAGCCGTCCTTCATGCCATAGACGTGGCCCGTGCCGCCGAAGGTGTCGGACCGCTCGAATTGCCGTCCTATTACGACAGCCTTTCCGCCCCCGAGCAGATCCTGGTGCTCACTGACCTGGAACGGGTGGACAGGGGTTTGACCGGCTTCGGTGGCCTGTCGTCGAGGCTCGATGCCCTGTCGAAGACGGCCGCCAGTTCCGATCAGGACCCGATGGGGCCGCAAGGCACCACCTGGGGGTCCAACTGGGCTGGGGGGGAGGCCTCGGCGCTGCTTGCCGATTACGACTGGATGTACGACGACGGCCCGCATTCGCCCAATATGGATTGCACCAACGCCACCGCCAGCGGTTGCTGGGACCACCGTCGGAATATCCTCAGTAACTACGGGCCTCATCCCGCCATAGGTACGGCCGCCACCATAGTGGGCGGCGTCACTTCGATGACCGAGTTGCTTACGTCGGGGCCGGCGGGCCTACTCGACTACGCCATGCCGACGGTCCCTCAGCTCGTCTCGCCTTCATCGTTGGTCATCGGCACGACCCTCCGACAGCCCAACAGCGCGGTCCTCACGGTCCGAGGCGGCGTCGGCTCGTTCCAGGCCAGCGCGACGGTTTTTGGTGATGAGGGCCGCTGGTCGGTGACGCCCGTGTGCACGGCGTCCGCCGGTACCTCGTGCCATCTGGTGGTGAATTTCGTCCCGCTCCGCAGCGGCCCAGCCAGCGGCACGGTCACGGTGGACCTGCCCGGCGGGAGCGAACAGGTGCAGGTGGACGCTTTCGCCGGCCACGGTTATTGGGAGGCCAACACACATGGTGGTGTGTACGCATTCGCGGGTGGTGGCTTCCGCGGCTCGGCGGCCGGCATCAAACTGGCAAAGCCGGTGACCGGGATGGTCGCTACGCCCGACGGCGGGGGGTATTGGGAGGTAGCCACGGACGGGGGCGTTTTCTCCTTCGGGGACGCCCACTTCTATGGTTCGGCCGCCGACCTGCACGTGGGGCAACCCTTTGTCGGCATGGCGGCGACGCCTGACGGCGGTGGCTACTGGCTGGTAGCCAGGACGGGCGGCGTCTATGCGTTCGGCGACGCCCGGTACTACGGTGCCCCTGACGTTGAGCTGACCGACATTGTGGGCATGGCCGCCACCAAAGACGGCCGAGGGTATTGGTTAGTGGCTCGAGACGGCGGTACTTACGCCTTCGGCGACGCCCAGTTCTACGGGGTGCCACCGGTAGCCGCGGACAGCGAGTTTGTCGGCATGGCGGCCAGCCCCGATGGACGCGGTTACTGGCTGGTCACCGACAACGGGAGCATATTTGCCTTTGGCGACGCCAAATATTACGGCTCCGCCATCGGCCCCCAGGCTCACGGCACCGTGGGCATGGCCGTCCCCATTAGTGGCCCGGGCTACTACATCGTCGACGCCGACGGTGCCGTCACAGCTTTGGGCGGGGCGCCCGCCTGGGGCAGCGCCCCGGACGTGACGGCAAAGAGCCCCGTCGTCGCTATGGCCACCGCCTGACCCTGGAGCCTCCGGTCGCGACCGGCGCTGGACAACCCGTCAGTCTGGGAGGTGGCGCTGGGCCAGGTACCCGGCGAGAGCGTTGGTCAAAGAGCCCAGCCGAGGGTGTTCGGGGACCAGGGGTTTTTCGATACCGGCGGCACGGGCGCCCTCGGCGCACACCGGGCCAATGCACGCCGCCACCACGTTCCCGCTATTGAAGGCGTCCAACAGGGGAGCCGTCAGGTCGTGTGCCGCGGCTGCCTGCGCCAGCACCTCGACCTGAGGAGCGGCGGTGAAGCTGACGGCCTGCGCCCGATGCCCGATGACGGTCGAAATGAGATCGGCGGCGGCCTGCGTGCCGTTGCCGGTCATCCGGTACACGGGTAGGTACGCCACCCTGGCTCCAGCCTCCTCGAGCTTGTCGAGCACGGCGCCAGGGGCTTCGCCGTGGAGCTGGACGACGACCGACGCGCCCTGCAGGTTTTCCTGGCACAGCCTGGCCACCACCTCATCAAGGGTTTCGCCCGGCGCTTTGTACCACGCGTCCAGGCCGACCTTTCGTACCTCGCCCAGGGCTTTGGCACCCCGCACCGCGATCGTCGAGCCCTGGCTCAGGGCTTGGACGAGCGGCTCCTGAAGGCCCCATTGGGCGGCGAGCTGGAGCCAGGTGCGCATCCCGTAGCCGGTGTTGGCCAAGAAATAGTCAGGCGGCTGGCGGCATATTTGCTCGCTGAGGGCCCGGAGCCAGCCGGTGTCCTCTGCTTCGGTGCGCAGGAGAGGGAACATCAGGACCTCGAGGCCCAGGCGTTCCAGCAGGACGGCCTGCTCGTCGCGCCGGCGATCGGCCGTGACGGCGACCGTCATACCCTGGAGCCCATCGGGTGTCGTCATCGTCGGGCCACCCTACCGGTACCCACGGGCGAGAAAATGGAAGCGCGCGGCGCTGGCGATCAGGTTGGCGGCGGTGATGACGGCGAGGTCCGCCCCCAGGCCCGCCACACTGGCGGCGCTCGTGGCGGCCAGAGCGGCCAGCGTGGCCGCCAGGGGCAGGAGGGACAGCGTGAGGCCCTTGGCGTAGTAGTCACGGCGCCCGGCAGGGCCCCGGTCGGTAAATGTGAACCGCCGGTTCGCGGCGAGGTTCCCCAGAGCGCAGAGCACCAGGGCCATGACGTCGGCCCCAACGGCACCGACCGGGCCGTACAGCAGGGCGAAAAGGACGGCGAAGGTTACCGTGCTGATGGCGCCTACCCCGGCAAAATGAAGAAGTTGACCGGACCGACCGGGCTTCAGCCTGGCGGTGGATGGGCGTCCGACGGGACCGGCGGGGCTGATGGCCCCTTCGCCCCGCGCTAGGCCGAGCATCATCCGCGCCACTCCCTTTAGGTCCTCCTTGGCCGTCTGGACTACGTCGACAGTCGAACCGGGGTCGTCCACCCAGTCGACCGCCACCTCGTGGATGCGCAAACCGTTGCGCTCGGCCAGCACCAGCAACTCGGTGTCGAAGAACCAGTCGTTGTCTTCGACGAGCGGGACGAGGCGCCGGGCGACGTCCGCCCGCAGGGCTTTGAAGCCGCATTGGGCATCGGAGAAAGAACTGCGCAACGTGGTCCTGAGCACGAGGTTATATAGACGCGAGATGAGCTCCCGCCGGGGGCCACGTACCACTCTGGCCCCCTCGGCCAGCCTCGTGCCGATGGCCACATCGCTGTGGCCTGTGATCAGCGGGGCTACCAGGGGCAGTAGGGCGGCCAGGTCGGTCGACAGATCTACGTCCATGTACGCCACGACCGCGGCGTTGCTTTGTAGCCAAACCGCCCGCAAGGCGCGCCCTCTGCCCTTTTCGGACAGGTGCATGGCTCGCACACCGTCTATCTCCTTGGCCAACCGGCAGGCAATGCCCCATGTGTTGTCGGTGCTGGCGTTGTCGGCCACGGTTATGAGCCACGTAAGCGGGAAATGCTCGGACAGGTAGCGTTGGAGACGGTCGACCGAGCCGCCAAGGGATTGTTCCTCGTTGTAAACCGGCACAACTATCTCCACGTCGGCACCGACGCGGTCGAGGCTCGGTCCGACGCTGAGCGGTACTGCGGTCGTTGTTGTCATATCCAAATCCTTGGACCTGAACATCGGGC
>CAYZVQ010000018.1:0-30067 GCA_964481925.1 uncultured Acidimicrobiaceae bacterium | reverse complement strand
CCAGCGTGCACGCCTATTCGCCCCCGCTCACCTCGATGGGCTTTTACCAGTCGACCCCTGGCGGCCTTGTCCTCCACCGGGTGGAGACTCGCTGGGAGGGCGCACCGTGACCGACGAGCCCGGGGCTAACGGGTCGGCCTTGAGCCGAGTGGACGAACTGCTGGAGCAGGCCCGAGCCGGCTATCAGCGGGCCGAGGCCAGCGAGGCCGTCCGGCTCGCTGCGTCGGGCGCGCTGCTCGTCGACATCCGCCCGGTGGCCCAACGGGCCGAGTTCGGCGAGATCCCTGGGGCATTGATCATCGAGCGCAACGTCCTCGAATGGCGACTGGACCCGACCAGCCCGTACCGCCACCCGGCCGTCACCGGCCCCGACCAAAGCATCGTCATCTTCTGCCAAGAAGGTTATGCCTCCAGCCTGGCGGCTGTCTCCCTTCAGCAGCTGGGCCTCAGCCATGCCACAGACCTGGTCGGCGGTTTCGAGGCCTGGGAGCAAGCGGGACTTCCTGTAACCAATAGCCGGCCCCAACTAGGCGCGGACGCGGCGGCGACGGCTGCCGCCCAAGGGGGTGGCCCGTGAGCGCCGCCCTGTCCTGGTCGAGAACGAGTTCGAGGATTTGGTCGACCAGGCGAGGGCGGCGGGACGGGCGGGGCCCAAGGTCCGCCGCAAGTGGGTCAACGCCGATGTCGGCGGTCACACCGGGAGGACCATGACCCGTTCATGACCGTTGTGCTCGACGGCGCGTCGCTGACCCTAGGAGAACTGGTCGCGATCGCGCAGCGAAATGAGCCGGTGGAGCTGGCCGAGCCCGCCCGTGCTCGTATGGAGCGCGCCCGCGTCATCGTCGAGGACGCCTTGTCGAGGGACCAGCCGGTCTACGGCCTGACCACGGGCCTGGCCGAACGCAAGCGATTTTCCCTCGCCCCCGGCCAACAACGTACGTTCAACCGGCTTCTGGTGCAAAGCCACCGCCTCCCGTCCCTACCCGGGGATCGCCCGGACGGTGGCCAACCTGCGCCGGGTGCTCCAAGCCAGCTCTCTGTGGGAGCCAGGCGCGGCCCGCAACCTCCAGGACCCGCTGACGTTCCGGTGTGTCCCGCAAATCCACGGAGCCTGCAGGGACGCGCTGGCGTACGCCCGCGGGATCATTGAGACCGAGCTCAATGCCGCCCAGGGCAACCCCGCGGTCGTGGAGGCCGAACGACGGCTGATCTCGGTGGGCAATTCGGAGATCCTCCACGTCGCTGCCGCTATGGACTTTGTGCGCATTGCGCTGGCCCCCGTGCTCACCTCGGCCGCCGAGCGCACCGTAAAGCTCCTGCAAGCGCCGACCTCAGGGCTGACGGCGGGCCTGGCTGCCGCCGCCGGCACGGCCGAGGACGCTTTGGCCGAGTTCGCAGTGGCCTCGCAATCCCTGGTGGTCGAGGCGCGGGCCCTCGCCGGTCCTGTGTCTTACGAGCTGGCCAGCACTTCCAAAGCCGAGGGGATAGAGGATAGGACCACCATGGCGCCGTTCTCGGCTCGTCGCCTGGCGGAGATGGTGGACCTCGGGGCGAGGGTGATCGCCGTCGAGTTGCTGGTGGCTGCCCAGGCGGCCGACCTGCGTCCCCTGCCACGGCCTGGCCGCGGGGCCCGTGACGCCTACGAGCGGGTACGCCACCTGGTGCCCTTCACCGCCCCAGGCGAAGCGCCTCCCGAGGATCTCGAGCCTCTCGTAGAGGCCGTCCGCAGCGGCGAGATCGCGCTCGTCCTTGGCGGGGCAGGATAGGCCCAAAGGCCCCCAACATCGGGGCAATCCTCGTCTTGGCCAGTGTCGACCTGATCAGCCTGGCAGTGGACGTCGAGGTTATGAACGCCCGTTATTGCACCAGTCTCTCCAGCACCGGACGGCCCCCGGCCAACCCCAGCTGAGGGCGCCTATATCGTCAACGCCTTGCCCTGGGGCGCTTACGGCCCTAGAGTCGCGAGAGCAAGCTACTGGTCAGCGAAGTCCGGTGCGAAACCGGCGCTGTCCCGCAACTGTCGTCCTTCGGTCAACCCCGGTCGAGGGCTTAGCCAGGTCGCCTGGCCGGTAGTGAGCGACCAAGCACGTCGAGGCAACGCGCGGTCGCAGGGCGGAGCCCTGTCTCCCAGGCACACACCTCGGCCATAGGAGGAGTGCCATGAAGAGATCTTGGGCAAGGTACTTTCTCGTCCGCGTCGTCGTAGCCGCAACTGTCACCACCCTTTTGTCCGCCGCCACCAGCGCCGCCCCTGTGCCGGCGGCGCAAGTAGCCATCGCCGGAAATGCGGCGGCCGGTCCTGTGTTCCCGGTAAGCGTGCACAGCGGCGACGGCACCGTCACCATCCCGGCTCGACCGGTCCGGATCCTTTGCCTGTCGCCCAGTTCCACCCAGATGGTCTATGCCCTCGGTGCGGGGCCCCAGGTGGTCGGGGTCGACGAGTACTCGAGCTGGCCCGCAAACGCCCCACGCACAAAGTTCTCCGGCGCAGAGACGAGCGCCGAGGATTATCTCCCTCTGCGACCTGACCTCGTGGTCCTCGCCTACCCGAGCGGCACCATCGTCCAGCAGTTGCGCAAGCTCGAGATACCTGTCCTGGTCCTGCCGGCGGCCACAACGTTCGCAGACGTCGACAGCCAGCTGGACGAACTGGCCGCAGCCACCGGGCACTTGGCCGCTGTGGGCGCGGTGGAAGCCTCCATGAAGCAAGACATCTCGGCCGCAATCCATAAGGCGGGCAATGCCGGCCGGGGGGAGAGTTATTACATCGAGATCGACCCCACCTTTTATACGGCGACATCGAAAACTTTCATCGGTGCCGAGTTTTCGCTTTTCGGTATGCGGGACGTCGCCGACCCGGCCGGGCGCCTGTCCGCCTACCCCCAGATTTCGGCCGAGTTCATCCTCAAGACAAACCCTGACTATGTCTTCCTGGCCGACACCGTATGCTGCCAGCAAACAGCGGCCAGCTTCGCCCATCGGCCCGGCTTTAGTGTGTTGGCCGCAGTGCGGCTCCACCACGTGATCGGGGTCAACGACTCCGTGGCCTCTGAGTGGGGCCCGCACACCATCGAAGCCTTCGTCGCCTTGCTGGCCGGCACGCTGCGCTCGTGACCTTGACGGCCGACGTCAAGACGAGCGATACACAGGCGCCACCGCTCGACGACACCGACGGGCTCGGCGCGCCTGCGCTACGTCCCACGCGCCTGACCGTCGGCCACGTCGTTCTCGGTGCCGGGTTCCTCCTGGCCGCGGCCATAGTCAGCATCCTGGTGGGGCCGGCCGGTCTTCCGGCCGGCCCCGTCCTGGTCGAGGTCTTGAGCCGGCTCCCTCTGGTCCACCTCCATTCAGGCCTTTCTGCCACTGGGGTCGTCGTGGTGTGGCAGCTGCGCATGCCCCGGATGGTGCTGGGCGGCCTCGTGGGGGCCATGCTGGCTATCGCCGGCGCGTCCTACCAAGGCGCTTTTTCCAACCCTCTGGCCGACCCGTACCTGCTCGGCGTGGCCTCAGGAGCGGGCCTGGGCGCCACCCTGGTGGTCGTAGGCGCACCGGTCATCGGTCAAATCCCGTCCGACCTGCTACCGGTGGCCGCCTTCCTCGGTGCTGTCTTGGCCGTTGCCGCCACCTTCGCCCTGGGCCGTTCTCGCGCGTCTGAACGCTCGGCCGCCTCCCTACTGCTGGCCGGGGTCGCCGTGGCCGCCTTTTTTACCGCCGTGCAGACCTTCCTACTGCAGCGCAGCAGCCCGGGCCAACTGAGCACGGTCTACAGCTGGATCCTGGGCGGCCTATCGACCGCCGGCTGGTCACAGGTGGAGCTGGTCCTGCCGTACGTGGGCACCGCCATGGTGGTGCTACTGGCCTGCCGCCGCCTCCTGGACGTCATGAGCGTTGGCGACGAAGAGGCCACCAGCGTCGGGGTGAGAGCCGAGCGTGTCCGCCTCGTCGTCATCGTCGCCGCCACCCTGGGCACGGCCGCCGCCGTGTCGGTGAGCGGCCTGATCGGCTTCGTAGGCATCATCGTCCCCCACACCATCCGGCTGCTGGCAGGGCCGAGCTACCGACGTATCCTGCCGCTGTCGGTGCTTTTCGGTGCCGGTTTCCTGATCCTCGCCGACCTCCTCGCCCGCACCGTCCTGTCCCCAGCCGAGATCCCGCTCGGCGTGGTCACGGCCTTCCTAGGCGCTCCGTTCTTCCTGGTGGTGCTGCGCCAGGCTCGCAGGCTCGGCTGATGCTGGAGATCGAGGCGACCTCTGTGGTCCTAAACGGGACGACTGTACTGTCGGGCGTTTCGGCCCGGGTCGCCAGCGGCGGTTGGTTGGGACTGGTCGGTCCCAACGGGGCCGGGAAGTCCACCTTGGCCCGGGCCGTGGCCGGCCTGGTCTCGTACGAGGGCCGGATCCTCATCGGCGGCCGCGAGCAAGCGGCATCCGATTGGCGCAACCGCGCCCGGGCCGTCGCCTACGTCCCCCAACGCCCGGTGTTGCCGCCTTCGATGAACGTCACCGACTACATCCTGCTCGGCCGTTCCGCTCATCACTCCTACCTCGGCGCGGAGACAGCTAAGGACCGTCGGGTGTCCGCCGCCGTTGTCGACCGTCTCGGGTTGCGCACTTTTTGTCAACGACGCTTGGCTGAACTGTCGGGAGGTGAGGCGCAACGAGTCGTGCTGGCCCGGGCCCTGGTCCAAGAGGCGCCCGTCCTTGTCCTCGACGAACCGACTACATCGCTAGACCTTGGCCACAGCCAGCTTGTGCTCGAACTGGTCGACGAGCTCCGGGACGAGAAGGGCATCAGCGTCCTATGTGCCATCCACGACTTGACCCTGGCCGCCCAGTTCGCCGAGAACCTGCTCGTGCTTTGTCACGGTCGCGCCGTTGCTTCGGGTACCCCCGCCGACGTCCTGACCGAAGTCAACATCAGACGTTTTTTCGGTGCCGAGGTCGAGGTCCTGCGCAGCGGCAGCGGGCTTGCGGTTACGCCTGTGCGACGCCGGGTACCGGTGCTCACGGCCGCCGTCGCCAACCTCTCGCCCAGTGACCGGCACCTGAACAGCATTTGAACCGCATTGGCGGGCTTGACATCCGGGCTCGGTCAATTTTTCAACCGCTCACTATCAGAAAGAGGGAACGATCACATGACGGCAGAGCCGCCCACCAATGCCCCGCCCGATGCCACCCGCCGGGCACCGTCCATCGTCCTGGTCGCCACGGGCGACGGCAAAGGAAAAACCACCGCCGCCATGGGGACAGTCTTGCGCGCGCTCGAACGAGGCTGGGCGGTGTGCGTGGTGCAATTCGTGAAGTCGGGCAAGTGGAACTCGGGCGAAGCGGCCCTGCTAACCAAACTGGGCGCCGAATGGCACACCATGGGTGATGGGTTTTCTTGGGAGGTGGACGACCTCGAGCGCTCCGCCGAAGTTGCGCGCGCCGCCTGGGAGGTGGCCAAAGAGGCGATCACCTCGGGACGGTACCAATTGGTCGTCCTGGACGAAGTCACTTACCCCATCAACTGGGGCTGGATCGACGGAGGTGACGTCGCCAGGACTATTTCGGGCCGCCCGGCCAAGGTCAACGTCTTCGTGACGGGAAGGGACGCCCCCACCTCGGTAGTGGACGTCGCCGACACCGTGACCGAAATGACCAATGTCAAGCACGCCTATCAGGCCGGCATCCGGGCTGCCAAGGGTATCGACTTCTGATGCCCCCCGTGCTCGGGCCGCGCCGATGCCATCGTCGTCGCGGACGAGGCATATAGCGAGAGCTATAACTGCTTAGTCTTTTTGCTCGAAAGCGCCGATGACTAGTAACCAAGCTGCCGTAATCATATAACAAGTGTTGGTTAGCATAGCTAGCGCTGCAATATAAAGACCGGGTAGGTACCCAAAAAGAAATAGTGCCGCACCGACCATCTCAGCCAGGTGCAGGAAGCTTCCGCCAACTATGCGAGAGAGCCTTAGACCATTGCTCGTCCTAATGGCCTTAATGTAGCCGTTGACAAAAACGGCCGCCGAAATACTACAGACTACTAACAGTTCTGAGCCTATTGAGTGATGGTTTTGAGCTCCCATAAGTACAAGCGCACAGCGCATGAAAACCAGTGCCAGACCTGTAAGTGTGTTTATGGCTCGATTACGATGTGTTGCGTCGATAGCGATTACTTTGAGGTTGAGTGACATCGCCACAAAAACTAAGCCGGTGAGCGTGACTGCGCCTGTTCCGACCAGAAGAAAAAAGTTAGTCCACTGCCCAGGCCTAAAAATATCGGCTGCAATCATGACCTAATTGTAGCTCTTCGGATCCGGGGGGTCTTTCCTCGACGCCACCGAGGTAGGCACCCCCTTGTTCTGGTGCATCTCCCAAGTTCCCCGCGCCCACGCCAGGCTGGCTCGATGGACGGCAATACCGTGGTCCAGGGCCAGTACCACGTGCGAAGGCCCGGCCGGCACCGCCGCCTGGTACCGTTCGACGTTGGCAACGAAGATCGAAAGGGCATTTTATAAGATCGGCCAGCCACCCAAGGACCTCGTCCCTGGACAGCAAAGCTTCCATCATCACGAAGCGCACGAGGAGTAGGCCGAGGTCGCGTGAGACAGTCACGGGCGTCACCGGCAGGCGGATCCAGGCGAGGTTTGTTGTCCGACCTGATGGAGTGGCGTCGTACACACGTCGGCACCGCCCGGGCTCGTTTGGCCCCTGGTGCTGGATCAGGCCCTTGCCTACCAACCTGGACAGGGCCGGGTACATTGCCCCCGAACTCGGCTGGTACACCCCGAGGGGAGTCGTCGAGAAGGCCCGCTTCAGGTCGTAACCAGACGACGGCGTCATGCAGATCAGGCCGAGCAGTACCTCTTCGAAGTGGGTGAGCTGCGCTGCTTTCGCACCGGCCGGTCATGTTCCGTGTCGCCCTGGAAACGATGGGGGAGGGCACAGCCAAGGGACGTGCTTTCGCCGGGATGTGGCAGTACGCCGAGTTCCGCCGGGTGTTCCGGGTGATAACAGACCTCCAACCTTCTCCCAGTTGCCGTCCTCGTGCTCACCTTCGTCTGGACCCGTAATTACGGACGGCGTGCTCAGGAGCGGGGGGAACGCCTTCTGGCCGAACAGGGCGGGGCCCGGCAGAGTGTGTTCCCTGGGACCACGGCCTGAAGACAACCCGAGTCGGGGGCTTCGTGTGCCCCGGCGAGCCCGGCGATATCAAAGTCACGCTCAGCGCGGGCTTGGCGCCTGCAGTAGTCTCGGGGCGAGGTCGAGGGACCCACCCTTGGCGTGTCCGGGAGGCGTCATGACTTATACCGTTGACTTCGACACCGTCTCGACCGTCGGTCTGGAGTCGTCGCCTGTCGCCGTCGCGCTCGCTGGTCTTCGGGCAAACGAAGCCCGTTACTTCAAGAACAAGTATGACCATGTCTTCACGCTGGAGCCTGCGAGTAACGCCAAGACGACCATCGATTGGGTGCACCGCATCCTCAAGGAGGAACGCGACATCGTCATCTCGTCCCGTCCTCTTGAGGCTACGGCCTTCGAAGTCGAGAACATCCGAATGGCTTACGTCTTCTACGAGAGCGGCCTGTCGGTCAATGTGATGTACACCGTTGACGACCCCAAGAAGCGGGCGGTCGGCTTCAAGCTCTCGGATGGGATCGAAGTTCCCGCCGAGCTTGCCTTGCGGTTCAAGTTTGCGAGGCAGAAGTCGAAGCTGGCGGGGACCATTCGCGGTTCCTTCTTCGTGCTCAAGAACGAGTACTGACAAGCGCAGCTGGACATGCTCGGCATCGCCCGCAACACCGAAGTCACCACTGCGTTCGGCCTCGCTCCGCTCCTGCTGCGAGGGACCCGGAGAATAGCGCTGACCCACGAGCGCCTGGCCTGGTTCCTGGCGCCGCTTTCGCCGAGGAACGCGACGAGGCGCCCCATAACCCTGTCCGCGGCCTTTTGGCCTCCGGCCGGGTCGGCATAACAAGCACAGCTCGTCGTATCGGAGTTCCTCGCCGGGATGAACTGAGGGGGCCCTTTCGGCCCCCCCGATCGTGTTCGTGATGATGCCGGCCGGTGACCAGTGCTCAGGTCCAGAACGTCCCTGGCGCATCGACTGCTTGGAGCACGGAGACGACTGGGGCCGAAGACAGCCCGGCGCCGGAGAGGAACTCGCCCATACGAGGAGCGCCAGAGAAGAAAGTGTTGAAGCTCTCCTCGTTGGGCCACTCATCGATCACCACCAACTCCTTCTCACCAACGAGGATCCGGTGGCCGATCTGGCCGAGGGTCTTCGCATGGGCCGTGATCTCCTCGGGGACGTCAGCGTGGGCCCGTGCCCACTCGACCGCCTTACTGGGGTCATCGCTCGGGAACCGGACGATCACGACGACGCTCACGGGATGTCCTCGAATATCTCGATGCCGGGGTCCCCGATGACACCGGCGTGCGCCATTGCCGAGTGCAGCTCAGGGTCTGCGGTGAAAGCTTCCGCCTGCTCCACGGTCGGGAAGTGGTGGGTGATGAATACCAGGTCGTGGTCCTTTGGGGAGCGGAGCACTGACTCACCGGTGCACCCGTGACGGGCACGGATGGTGTCAGCCTCGTTGTAGACCTTTCTCCAGGACTTGTACTCCGAAACCTTTTGACGTGCAATTAATGTTGCTGACATCAGATCAGCTCTCCCTTTTCTAGGTACTGCCATGGCTGTTCGAAGAGCAAGGCGGGGCCGCCACCGGGGCCGCTGTCGAGCTCTTAGGGAGACCATAACACCTAGATAAGTCAGGTGCTCTGGGCGGCGGTCGGTGCGGCTCATATGGCTTCTGGGGGGCGACCGCCTGGTCCATGTCTTTGCTTAGTGTCTTTGCTTAGTCGATCTCCTACGGACCTGTCGCTGCGGTCAGGTTGTGGGGCGAGGGACGGCGGTTGCCCAATCGATCGAGCCGGGGTTCCCAGCCTTGACGCCGGTCGGCCACCTACCGTGGTCGATGGAGGCGCTAGCAACCACAACGGGGAGCACTCCGAGGATCGGTTGCCCCCCGTAACCAGTACTTGAATTGTGGCACCCTTTGGGAAGGCTCGTCGTTTGTAAGTAAAAGATCTAACTAACTTGGTGTCAAGTATCGCCTTCGTCGACAGAGAGGCCGTTATAATGGGGTGAGATGGTAAGCCAGTTGCCACAACAGCGCGATCGGGCGTTGTTACGGAGGATGAGCCGGAGGATGATCGTCGATCTCGTCCAGCGCTCCGGTCCGGTCTCTCGCGCCACCATTGCCCGGAGCACCAACATGGCCAAGCCTACGGTGTCGGCCATCGTCGAGGAGCTGGCAGCCGAAGGGGTCCTTAGAGAGCTCGGCGTCGGCGAAGCGTCTCACAGCGGTGGGCGGCGACCGGTGCTCTACGAGTTCAACCAGGCGTCCCACCATGTGCTTGGTGTCCACATCGGCGTAGAGACGACTACCGCCGTTCTTGCCGACGCGCGCGGGCACGAGGTGGCACGGGCCGACGTGGCCACGTCCCGGGAGGCACCCGCGGAGGTGCTGGCGTCTGTCTGCGCTGCGGTGGCCCGCATGACCGAGGAGCGCGGTCTCGCCAAAGGCGATGTTACTGCTATTGGGGCCTGCGCGCCGGCGCTCATCGACCCGGTCGAGGGCTTGTTGGTGTTCGCACCCAACTTGGAGTGGCGGAACGTGAACATCGTCGAGGGGTTGCGGCAAGTCAACGACGAGGCCACTATCTACGTGCACAACGTGGCCCAGGCCGTCCTGGCTGCCGAGTACATGGAGGGCATTGGCCAAAAATGGCCGAACGCCGTATTGCTGTACGAGGACAATGGGGTCGGGGCCGCCATCATGATCGACGGCTCGATCTTCCATGGTGTCCAAGGCTTCGCCGGCGAGATCGGGCACTGCAAGCTCCCCGGAGGAGAAGAGCCGTGCAACTGCGGGGCAAAGGGCTGCCTGGAGACCCGTGTCTCGGTCACTGCGATGTTGCGTCGGACCGGGCACGAGCCCAACCAAGACGGCACTCTGCACCAGCAACTCCGGGCGCTGGCTCAGGCGGACGACCCGCGCGTCAAGCGGGCCCTGCGTGAGGTTGGCAAGGACCTTGGGTTGGCGGCGTCGTGGCTCGTCAACCTCGTCAACCCGGACGCTGTGGTCATAGGTGGCGGGTTCCTCGACGCGGGCGATGCGTTGCTGGACGGGCTAATCGCGTCAATTCGTGACCAGGGCCTTCCTGAATCTGCCGGCGGGCTCACGGTCCAACGTTCGGTCTTGGGCAGCGCGGCCCCTGTCCGGGGCGCTACGCTGCTCGCGCTCCAGGCATCCCGCCGGAGCCTTCAACGGGTGCTGGGCTCGTTACGCGTCCCCAGCCTGCCTGTGCCCGAGTGATCCCGGGCCCGCGACGAAGTCATTGGTGTCGGGGGGTAATACGGGCGTCGGGGCCCGCGCGCTCGGGGCCCCGGGGAGGTAGGGCCCGGTCCCCCGGGAGTATAGGACAGGGCCCTTGCGGCAAGGTGGCGCCTTGCGATACGTTTGTAACAATTACTAACTAACGGTCCGAGTCATAGCGGGCTACCAGACAGGGAGGGGACCGGTGGACGATCGCTTTGTACCTAAACAGGAAGACCACTTCAGCTTCGGGTTGTGGACGGTCGGATGGCAGGGCCGGGACCCCTTCGGCGAGGCCACCCGGGCGCCCCTCGACCCGGTGGTGTCGGTGCACCGGCTGGCCGAGATCGGCGCCTGGGGCGTGACCTTCCACGACGACGACTTGATCCCCTTCGGGTCGGACGACGGCGCCCGGGAAGCGGCTATCAAGCGCTTCCGGGCGGCTCTGGACGAGACCGGCATGGTCGTCGAGATGATGACGACCAACCTTTTTTCCCAACCCGTGTTCAAGGAGGGCGCTTTTACCGCCAACGACCGCAGCGTGCGGCGCTTTGCCTTACGCAAGACGCTGCGCAACATCGACCTGGCGGCCGAGCTCGGCGCCGAGACCTACGTCGTCTGGGGGGGCCGGGAAGGGGCGGAGTCCGACGCGGCCAAGGACGTGCGGGCCGCGCTGGACCGTATGAAGGAAGCCATCGACACGCTCTGCGCCTACGCAATTGACCGCGGCTACTCGATGCGCTTTGCCATCGAGCCCAAGCCCAACGAGCCGCGCGGCGACATCCTGCTGCCCACGATCGGTCACGCTCTCGCCTTCATCAACGAGCTGGAGCACTCCGACCTGGTGGGGCTGAACCCCGAGATCGGCCACGAGACCATGGCCGGGCTCAACGTCGTGCACGGCTACGCCCAGGCCCTGTGGTCCAAGAAGCTGTTCCATATAGACCTCAACGGCCAGCACGGGCTCAAGTACGACCAGGACCTCCGCTTCGGCGCCGCCGACGTGAAGAGCGCCTTTTTTCTGGTCGACCTGCTCGAGGCGGCGGGATACGACGGGCCCAAGCACTTCGACTTCAAGCCCCTGCGAGCCGAGGACGCCGAAGGGGTGTGGGTCTCCGCCGCCGCCTGCATGCGCACTTACCTGGTCCTCCAGGCTAAGGCCAGAGCCTGGCGGGCCGACCCGGAGGTGCAAGAGGCCCTGGCCGCGGCCGGCGTCCCTGACTTGTCCCGGCCCACCCTGGCCCCGGGCGAGACACTCGCCGACCTGCTCAATGACCGCAGTGCCTACGAGGACTTCGACGCCGAAGCGGCGGGCAACCGGGCCACCAATATCGAGCGGCTCGACCAGCTCGCCCTCGACCACATCTTCGGCGTGCGCTGAATACCGGCCGGTCTTGGCAGGAGGATCGAAACAGTGCGAGCCCTAACGATCCTGGAACCGGGCATCCTCGAGCTCCAGGAAGTCGAGGATCCCACCCCCGGGGCGGATGAGGTGGTGGTCGAGGTCGGTGCCTGTGGGCTCTGCGGCACAGACCTTCACCTAATCGATAGTGCCCTGCAAATAGTGCCCTGGACAATGCCCTCCTCAAGCTGTCCAATTGCGCAGACGGTCATGCACCGACCGCTAGACCGGGGCGCCGCGTGCCGACCACTGGCGACCCGTTGAGATAAACAACGGGCACGTCGGTGCTTTCCCCGACGATCACGACCTCGAGCGGCGGTAGGCCGCTGGGGGCGCTGACCGACACGGCACCACTTGTGGCGGGCTCGACGGTGATCGTTAGACCTCCGAGGCTCGGCAAGTCGATGAGCGTCGGTCTGAGCGTGCCCGACCGAGCTAAGACAAGGGCCAGGGTCAAGCGGGCATAACGGCCGTCGTCGATACGCCGTCCCGGGTCGGCGAGCAGGATCGCGCTCCCGCCACGTACCCACAAAGGGGCGTGTTCGAGCGGGAGGGCGACCTCTTGGAAGCCCGGGCCCGGCACCGTCGGGCCACCCAAGTAATGCAGCCATTCGCCCGGCGGGAACCACACCAGGCGACGCCCACCGGGGCGGTACGGGGGAGCGACGAGCAGGTCGGGCCCCAGCAGGTACTGCAGGTCGGCGACCTGGGCCTCGGGCTGCTCCGGGAAGTCGTAGACCATCGGCCGCATGATCGGGGCCGCGCTGCGAACGGACTCGGCCGCGGTGGCGTACAGGTAGGGGTGCAGGGCGTAGCGCAACTTGGTGACTGCTCGCACGGTGGCCAGGGCCTCGGGCCCGTAGTCCCACGGGGCCCGGCTGGTCGTACCGTGGAAGCGGCTAAGAGGCGACAGCATCCCGAACTGCGCCCAGCGGACGTAGAGCTCGATGTCTGGTCGTCCGTGGAACCCGCCGATGTCGTGGCTCCAAAACGCGTGGCCCGACAGTGCCATAGAGAGCCCGGCGCGCAACGTCGACGCCAAGTCCCGCCAGGTCGAGTTGGGGTCTCCGGCCCACTGACCGACATGGCGCTGGCCCCCGGCCCAGCTCGAGCGGGCCCAGACCACCGGGTGCTCGATCCCGGCCTGTCGCATCACCGAGGTGACGAAGTCGTTGTAAAGCAGGCAGTAGGCGTTGTGCAGGCGTAAGCCGGACAGCCCGCTGTAAGCCACGACATCGACCGGGATGGCCTCCCCGAAGTCGGTTTTGAAGACGGCGGCGCCCTCAGCGATCCGCGCCGCGAGCTGGGCTCCCCACCAAGCGCGGGCCCCCGGGTTGGTTATATCGATCACGGCCACCGCCGGGTGATAGCCCCCCCAAAGATCGCCCACGTAGCTTGACCCGTCGGGCCGTTTGAGGAAATATCCGGCCTCGTCGGCGACGGCAAAATCGGGGCTTCCTGCGCCTATATAGGGATTGATCCACAGGCACGGCCGCAGACCGGCGCTGGTGATATCAGACAACAAGCACGCCGGGTCCGGGAAACGCTCCGGGTCCCAGCGGAGGTCGGACCAGCACCCGAAGGTCTGCCAGTAGGCGTCGAGGTGGAGGACGTCGCAGGGCACGTCTTCGGCGTCGAGCCGGTCAGCGAGTGCCCGCACGTCGTCCTGTGAAGCGGGGAGACAACCAGTCGAGACCCAAGTACCGAGTGCCCACGCCGGCGGGAGGCCAGGACCGCCGACCAGTTCTTGGTACTGCCCGAGGCAAACTTTCGGGCTCCCGAACACGAGGTAGTAGTCGAGCTCCTCGTCGGGGACGACCACCGACCAGAACGCCTGGCTCGAATGGCAGCAGTCGAAGTGGACATTCGCGGTCGTGTCCACGAAGCACCCGTAGCCCCGGCTCGACAGCATGAAGGGCACGTTCTTGTAGCTTTGCGAGCTTTGAGTCCCTAGGGCGTCATAGTTCCAGCAGGAGATGAGCTGGCCTCGCTTGTCGAAGGACGTGAAGCGCTCGCCCAGGCCCCAGAAGTGCTCGTCGGGGTCGGCGACAAAGCTGTCGTGATAAGCGAGAGCGCCCGACGCCAGGCGGGTAAAGCCCAGTGGAAAGGCCACAACGCGGCCGCTGGCGTCCTCGGTGGCGCGGTCTTCCTCGAGACAAAGCCCGCTCATCTGCACGGAGACCCGGACCGGTCCTAGTTCGATGCGCACGGTCCGTACCGCGCCGACGAGAAGCAGTTTACCGTCGTCGGCCTGCACCTTCACATCGCAGGCCAGCAGATCTCGCGCCAGGCTGAGGCGCGGCTCGGCCGGCGCGTCAGCGGCCCGTAGTTTGCAGTGGAAGGTCTCACCGCTACCCACCAACCGTAGCTGCAGGGACACCACCAAACCACTCGTCGTGGAGGCCTCGAGCAGCGCACCGCCCGGGATCTCCTTGACAAGGCGCGCTTGAACGAGTGACTCGACCTGCCGCGGTTGGGCCGGTTCGAGCGCCGGCGCCGGGGCGATGAAATTGTTGTCGTCGCGCAAACTGAGGCTATTGAACATGCTTGTCACCCCTTGGTAGCTCCGGCGAGCATGCCGGAGACCAAGGACCGTTGGGCGAAGAGGAAGACGATGAGCACAGGGGCGATGGCCACGATGGTCGCAAGCGCCAGCTCCGGCCGCAGGATCGGGACTGCCCCACCAATGCCGGGGTTGAACGCCGGCGTAGCCGACAGCAGGTACTGGAGCCCTACGGATAGGGGATAGCTCGTGCTGTTCGGGAGCATCACAAAAGGAAGGAAGAAATTGTTCCAGTTGGCGACGAAGGCAAAGAACGCCACCAGGGCGATGGTGGGCCGGGCGAGAGGGAGCGCTACTCGGCGGAACACGTCCCACTCACTGCACCCGTCGACTCGGGCGGCGGCGAGCAAGTCGCCCGGGATGGTGGACGAATAAAAGATGTAGGTCAGGTACACGCCGAACGGGAAGAACGACAACGGAAGGATCACCGAGAACGGTGTCCCGATGAGGTGCACGGCGTTGGCCTCGAGGAACAACGGCAGCACCAGTGCCGTCGCCGGCATGATCATCACGACCAGAGTTATACCGAGTATCGCTCTGCGCCCGATGAACTGGGTCAGGGCAAGCCCGTACCCGGCGGGGATGGCACACACCAGGGCGAGTGCCAGCCCGCCGAACGAGTAGATGGCCGAGTTCTCGAGCCAGCTCAGCAGGGCGTGGTCCTGAAAGTCGAACATGAGCCGCCACGCATGCCAGAGATTGCTGAGCGTACCGATCGCGAACGGGTTGTCGAAGACGAGCTCGTGGTCTGTTTTGGTCGGTGCCAGGACCAGCCAGATGACGGGTACGACGAAGAAGGCCGTGAACCCAAGCAGGAGGATAAAACCGGCCGTGCGCACCCATATCCGTTTGACAACGCGCATGTCACTCCACCTCGAAGAGCTTGGTCCGAAAGACGAGCACCACGGCACAGAGCAGGCCGAGGACGAGCAGGTCCACTGAGATGGCGGCCGCCTTATTGAAGTTGTCATTCTGGAAAGCCAGGACGTAGGCGAGCTCGTTCGGCGACCAGGACGGGCTGATCTGGCCAAGGCTCGCCTCGCTCACCAGCTGAGGTTCGACAAAAAGCTGTGTTCCCGTCGCGAAAGCCAGGATGAGCATGTACACCACCCACTTCTTTATGAGTGGCAATTTGACGCGTAACGCCGTCTGCCAGGCACCTGCTCCGTCGAGCCTCGCCGCCTCGAGGAGCTCGTGGGGAATGTTGTTGAGCGCACCGTAGGTGACCACGATCCACCCACCGGCACCCGTCCAAAAGGCGATGATGGCGAAGATAACGGGCAGGTGGGCAGGTTCTATGGTTTGCGACAAGTCGGAGAACCCGAGACCGGAAAGCAGGAAACGCCACGGGCTGACGCTGGGGTCGAGCATGAACAGCCACACCAGCACGCTCGCCGCCCCCGCCAGGGCCCCGGGTATGTAGAAGAGGAAGCGGAACACCGAGCTCACCCGGCGGGCGATACTGTGCAGCAGCAGGGCGAGACCGAGGACGATGACGACGAGGGAGGCGAGCCAGATGAACAGGTACTCGCCGATGTGCTCGAAAGCGGGGACGAAGCGGAAGTCCTTGCCTGTGGAGATGAAGTTCGACAACCCGACGAAATGGCCGCCGGCGGACGTTATCGCCAGGTAGAGCGCGTACGCGGTGGGTGCCACGCCAAAGGCCATAAGTAGCACGAAGTAGGCGGAGACGAACAGGTAGCCGGCGGATCCCTTCTTCCTTGTCCGCTGGGCCGCCGGCCCAGCGGCCCGGCCGCGCCGGCGGGCGTTCAAATGCCCGCCGGCGACGGCCGGTACCGTGGGGACCGCCACTGTTAGGACTTCGTCACGACGGTGTACCCGTCGCTTTGGGCAAAGTCCGTCAATTGCTGGCCGTAGGCTGCGAGTTGCGACACCATCGTGCTACCCGAGGTGAGGGCCGGGGAGACCGTGCTGGCCCAGATCGAGTCGGTGCTCCAGGGCACAGGTGACCAATCCGGCCAGATCTCGGTTGCTGCCGTTGCGAACACGGGGCCGATTTGGTCGGAGTAGAAGCCGGAAGCCTGCTGGCCTGCTATCCACTTCGTCTGGTCGGCGACGTAGGCGGGGTAACCCACGGAGATGCCCTGACTGCCCCACGATGTGGAAAGCCACGTGAGCATCGCCGCGGCTGCGGCCGGGTCCTTGGCGTGCGACGACATGAACCAGAGGCCACCGCCGACTTCGCCCGTTGCCGGCTTTTGGCCCGCCCAGCTCAGAGGATCAGCGGCTGCGAGGTCACCCTTAGGGACAAGCCCGGGGAAGAGGTCGGCGCCGTACCACGACGGCCCCACCAAGGCCAGGATCTTGTCGGTGTAGGTCTTGTCGAACGTCGACGAGAAGACGCTTTCGAGCGTCACCGAGCCGTCCTTGATGAGCGGGTCGACCAGCGCGGCGGCGCGGGTGCAGTTGGGAGAGCTCAGGTTGATCTCGATGGTGTTGGGCCCTACCACATCGTTCGCCGGGCACCGGCTCGGCCAGAGGTAAAGGTCGTCGGTCCAGGTGTCGCCGGCACTGCCCACAAGATAGCCGGGATGGTGAGCGGCGACCTGTTCGCCTAGAGCTTGCCACTGCTGCCAGGTCGTCGGCACGCTGTAGCCGAACTGCTTCATGAGGGCACTGTTGTACCAGAACAGGTTCTGGGCGAGGTCGTTGCGCAGGCAGTAGACGGTGCCGTTGATGGTACAGCCGGCCATGGTCCCCTTGGCGTAGCCGTCGAGCACAGAGCTCGGTACGAGGCCCTTGTTCAGTGCTGCGGGGTAGTGGAACTGAGCGTTGGCCAGGGAGGCGGCGTCGTTGTTCTCCTCACTGAAGACGACGTCGGGCCAGCCGCTGCCGACCCGGTTGTACAGGGCGATCTTCGACTGCAGCACCCCCGAGCCGTTGGCGTTGCCGTTGTAGACCACGAGGTCGATCTTGACGTTCGGGAAAGCCTTTTCATAGGCCTTTATCATGGGCACCCGAGTCGAGTCGACCCAAACGACTAGTGGTGCGCTGGACGGGGCGGCGGAGGCGACCCCTGCGACGGCAAAGGACCCGCACACGGGCGCCACGACGGCAACGGCCAGCACCGCCGTTCGCAGTCTGCGGCTTGTACCTGCCCGCTGGGATGTCCCCGAAATGGGCGAGTTCATTATGGTTGTCCCTCTCTTTCTGTTGGTAACTCGGTTGGTGGACGTGAACGAAGGTCGTGGTGCCCGAGGTGCCGTCATGGTTTTAGGGCGTCCCCGGCGTGGTCCACAAAGTACGGCTCGAGCTCGACGGGGTATTCCAGCCTCGGTGGCAGACCAACTCCCGGACTGGTCGGCGCGGCGACCATGCCATTGACGTCGACCCCGGGCTCGCGCTGCACGGGGTTGGTCGTGACCAGCGACTCGTAGTACGTGCAGTTCGGGACGGCCATGCACAAGTGCCGCGCATAAACTGTGTTCCCGTGGGGCTCGGCGCGAAGCCGGAAGGCATCCGCGAGATGGGCGGTGCGCATGGCCCCGGTGAAGCCGCAGCGTAGGTCGGCGCTCGTCCGGACGAAGCTGGCGCACCCGCTGGCGATAAAGTCAGCGGTGTTCATGTGGGCGCCGTCGGACGTCTCGGCAACGTTCAGCGGGACACGCACTCGTTGGGCGAGCCACCGGTAAGCCGTGACGCTGAACTCGCGCATGGGCTCCTCGTACCAGAGGTAACCGGCGTCATACAGCGCGTCGCCGACGTAGACGGCGTCCGGGAGGTCGAAGCCGGCCGACCCGTCGTACATGAGGGGTTAGCTGTCACCGACGTGCGCTCGGAGAGCCGTGCACAATGCCGCGTCGCGCCGCGTGTCACCCCAAGCGTGCAGCTTGATAGCGGGGTAACCCAGCTCCATGCACTGAGTGGCCACCTCGAGGTACTCGGCGGTGCTCGAGAAGGTGGAGGTCGACGCATAGGCGGGGATCTGGCGCCGGAACCCGCCTATCACCTCCCACGTCGGCGAGCCGTAAAAGCGGCCCGCCAGGTCCCACAATGCCGTATCGACCAGCCCGAGCAGGTAGATCGGGAATTCTTCGGTCCGGTCGAGCTCCCACATCCGGTGCCACAACCACTCGCGCCGGAGGGGGTCGGTACCGACGAGCTCGTCACGAAGGACGCGCTCGACGATGTCGGCGACAACTCTGGCACTGCCGCGGTGCATTGTGAGGGCAACGCCGTCGACACCCTCGTCGGCCCGCAACCGCAGTACGGCGACGTGGCCGGCACTGGGCCCGCCCCGAAGTCCCTCCCGCCACGCAAAAGGGGGATGTGCACCGGGAGCGAGCACATCGAAGCTGTCGACGTGGGTGATGCGCAAACCGCCCCCTAGTCAGTCCTATTACTACTGTCATATTATGTTCTATGAGTCGGACGCGCAACTCGGCGCAGTGCAGCAAGCCTGCCGTCCCGTCCCTGGGCCATGACGAGCGCCTAGAGGTCTCCTCGAATGTGACGGGGGGTAGAAAGACGCAGGTGACGAGTTCCTAACCCCCCGGGGCCCAATGACCGCGCGCCCGAGGGCGGAAACAAGCCGCGGTCGAGGCTGTGGGTCTCCAAGCAGATCGACGTATGACATACTACGTAGAATGAGAATTCCATCTGGCCCGTGGGCCTAGAGTGAACCTGTCCATGCCGAGCGAGCGATGACAAGCCTCGAGGCTCTTGGAGCCATGCCGGCGCCGCGCCGGGCGGCTCGCCTCGGGACGGTCGTGCTTTCGACCCTCACTGACAAGATCGTGGGTGGCGAGCTCGCCCCTGAGTCGTCGCTCCCGCCAGAGCCCGTCCTCTGTGCTGCCTTCGGGGTCAGCCGGACCGTCGTTCGGGAGTCTCTCAAGTTGCTTGAGGAGAAAGGGCTGGTACGGGTCAAGCAGGGACAGGGCACAATGGTCGAGCAGATGGAGCAGTGGGACCTGCTCGACCCGCTCGTGCTCGACGCGGCGATCCGTCATGCCGACTCGCTTGAGATCCTCGATGATGTCATTGAGGTGCGCGTAGGGCTCGAATGCCAGATGGCGCGTCGGGCAGCGCAAAAGATGACCGAGGACCAGATCGTAGAACTGCACGACGCGCTGCTCGCTTTGGAGGGCCTGCTGGACCGACCGGGGGAGTACCTGCTGGCGGATACCGAGTACCATGACCTGATCCTCCGTGGCTCGGGCAACCAGCTCGGCCGGTCAATCATTCGCTCGATACACCCGCACGCGCGGGCGAGCCTCCGCTACACGGGGCCCATTGGGGTAAGAAACCTGTTCACGTCTCACCGGGGCCACGTCGCCATCTACGAGCGACTGGCGGCTCACGACGCCGAAGGAGCTGCGACCGAGATGCAGGAACACATCATGGGGTCCTGGCTCGAGCGCAGATCCAGGGGCGAAGTTACGCCCACCCCGGAGTGGCTGACCACCAATTCCGAGGCCTAGTTTTGGTTGTCATAGCCTTGGTGCTCCGTGCCTCGATGACCGCAGCCACCACCAACGCCCCGTTGGCTCTTCGGCGGCCGGCCCGGGGCCCCGGGAAAACCCTCGAGCCCTGAGCGATGCCAGGTGCAGGCACCCGTCCCAATAGGACGATCCCTCGTGCCCGCCTGGGCGGAAGCGACGTCTCGGTAACACGCCTGGTGTTCGGGTGTGCCCCTTTGGGCGGGATGTATGCGGCTGTTGGGGCCGAGCAGGCACGGGCGGCCCTCCAGGCTGCCTGGGACGAAGGAGTGCGTGCCTTCGACACCGCGCCCCGTTACGGCGCCGGGCTCTCCGAACGGCGGCTTGGTGCTTTCTTGGCCGAACGCCCCGGGGCCGAGGCGGTGGTCTCGACCAAGGTAGGGTTCATCCCGATCGGCTCCGACTACGAAGTTGGCGACGAGGGTGGGTACTACGCCACGCCTGGCCCGAAGCTCGTACCTGACTTCACGGGCGACGGCGCCCTGCGCTGCGTGGAGGCCAGCCTCGAGCGTCTGGGTCGGGACCACATTGACGTCGCGTTGATCCACGACCCGGTCGAACACCGTGAGGCCGCGCTTGACGGGGCCTATCCGGTGCTCCATGAGCTGCGCGCCCAGGGTGTGGTGCGCGCCATCGGTGTTGGTATGGTGCAAGCGGACATGCTGGCCTGGTTCGTCGAGCGCGCCGACCTCGACTGCGTGCTCGTGGCCGGCTGCTACTCCCTCCTCGGCACTCCGGCGGCCGAACTGCTCTTTCCTGCATGTGAGGACCGAGGCGTGGCGGTGCTGGCGGCAGGCGTGTACAAGAGCGGCATCCTCGCCGACCCCAGGCCGGGGGCCCAGCTGGACTACGAGCCCGCACCCACCTCGGTCCTCGAGCGGGTCAACCGCATCCGTGGCGTGTGCGAGCGTTACGGTGTGCCTCTGGCCGCGGCTGCTCTTCAGTTCGTCCTCGCCCACCCGGCCGTTACGGCCATCGTCGTCGGGGCGGCGACGGCGCGAGAGGCGCACGAGAACGCGGCCCACTTCCGCTCGGCGGTCCCCCGGGAGTTGTTCGACGAGCTCGCTACGGCTGGGCTGGCCGCGCCGTTACCGCACGGCGCGGCGCAGGCATAGCCACAATGACCGCTCGGTGACACCTCTTGCCCGTTATTGTCCGATAAACCCCGAACTTCTTGTGTCCCACGGGTGTCCTAGAGCGGTACTAGGACGTCCATTAGGACGGGTGGGCGCGGAGGGACTCGAACCCTCATGCCCAGGGGCAGCAGGGTTTAAGCCCGCTGTGTCTACCGGTTTCACCACGCGCCCTGTCGAACTACCTGGACCCGACCGAGTCTACGTATTTGCGAGGTGCGTTGACGGACGCCAGAGGGCAAGCGCCGGGCGGGGCGAGCCGGCACGACAAGAGAGCGGGGCGCACGCAGGGGGAGCAGGCCGGCCGCCGCTGGTAGCTTGTCACCGTGGCGATTGTTGCAGCGCTGGTGGCGGCCCTGTTCTACTCGCTGGCGTCGTTGCTCCAACAATCGGAGGCAGAGCGCCAACCGCCTGATCGCTCCCTGAGCCCGAGCCTTTTGACCCGGCTGGCCCGTCGTCCGCGCTGGGTGGCGGGCCTCGGTTTCGACATGGCCGGCTACGTGATGCAGTGGACGGCGCTGACCTGGGGCTCCCTCGTGGTGGTCCAGCCCCTGCTGGTGGTAGGGCTCCTGTTCGCGTTGCCGATGAAGGCCCATCTGTCGGAGTACCGCCTGCATGGATGGGACTGGAGCGGCGCTCTGCTCGTGACCAGCGGCCTGGCCGTGTTCCTGGTCGTGAGCCGGCCGGGCTCGGGCCACACCAATGTCAAGCCCCTGGTCTGGGTGGTGGTGCTGTGCGGTGGGGCGGCCTTGGCGGCGGTGCTGGTGGCCGTCGGACGGGAGACCAGCCCGAGATGGAGGGCCATGGCCTACGCCACGGCCGCCGGCATCGTCTACGGAGAGTGCGCCGCCCTGACCAAGAGCTGCGCTCACCTGCTTTCCCTGGGCGTGCCCAACCTCTTCGAAAGCTGGCAGCCCTACCTCCTCGCCGGCGCCGGCATTACCGGCATGGTGCTGGCCCAGAGCGCCTTCCAGGCCGGCCCGCTGGACGCGTCGCTACCTACCCTGTCGGCCACGGACCCCGTGATCAGCGTGTTCATCGGGGCTATCGCTTTCGGAGAGGCGCTACGTTCGGGCGTGCTCGCCACCACCCTCGAGGTCCTCTCCTTCTCCGCCATCGTGGTGGGCATCTTCCTGCTGGCCCACACCGACGCGGTGAAGGCAGCCCAGCGCGAGCACTTCGAGCTCGGCCCCCAACAAGCCCGGTAGGCGCACGCCCCGGAACTTGCGCCAGGCCGTAAAACGGCCCCAAACGCGCCAAGGGCGAAGATATTTTCAAGGCTCGTCCGGGCCGGGACGATGGCGAACCTTGAATGTTCATATCCCTTTTAGAACGGGCGCGCGCCAAAACAAGTCGGCGCCTGCTCGCCTCGTTCTTGCTGGTGGCCCCGGTCGTGGGCATGACCGGCGGAGCCGCTCTGGCGACCAGCCTTGTGGTGGTGCCCCCATCGGGCCAGGTCGCTGCTCAGTACTGGTTGGCAGACGCCGCGGGCTCGGTTTGGGCGTTCGGCGGGGCCGGCAATTTCGCTCGTGCCTCGGGGAGCGCAGGGTTGTCTTCGCCCGTGGTGGCAGTGTCGGCCACACCGACCGGCAACGGCTACTGGCTCCTTAGCTCGAGCGGCACTGTCCTGGTGGCGGGCGGCGCCCGGTCGTACGGTCCAGGACCGGCCGGCTTGGGCCGGGCCGTGGTCGACATGGCACCCACACCCGACGGCCTCGGGTACTGGGTGGTGTCGGTGACGGGAGCGGTGTACACCTTCGGCGACGCCCATTATTTCGGTTCACTGACGTCGGGCTCGCCTGGCGGCGGGATAGTGCGCCTGGTCCCGACGCCCGACGGGGCCGGTTATTGGTTGCTGAGCGCCGGCGGGGGAGTCTTCAGCTTCGGTGACGCCCGGCTTTTCGGGCCGGCGGCGGGCCCGTCCTGGGTCGTCTCCTCCTCGGCCAGCTCCTCCTCGGCCAGCTCCTCCTCGGCCAGCTCCTCCTCGGCCGGCCCGTCCCCGGCCAGCCCGTCCCCGGCCAGCCCGATCGTCGACATGGCCCCCACACCCGACGGCCTCGGCTATTGGCTCCTGGCCGCGGACGGCACGGTGTACAGCTTCGGCGACGCTACCTACGCCGGGAGTGCCCCTGTCCCCGCTGGGGGGGACCCGGCGGAGAAGATCGTCCCGGGCCCGAGCAGCGGCGGTTACTGGGTGGTGGACCAGGACGGTACCGCTACGCCCTTGGGCGACGCCGAGGGCGTGCCGCCGGCACAGGCGCTCCTTTTCTCACCCGTCACCCCGGGGGACAGAGCAGTGACGTTCGCTCTCGAGCAGCTCGGGAAGCCTTATGTATGGGGCGGGACGGGGCCTGGCAGCTATGACTGCTCGGGGCTGGCCTACCGCTCGTGGTTCGAGGCCACGGGCACGTACATCCCCCGCGTCGCCAGCGCCCAGTACCACGGCGCCGGGCCCGCCGTGACCTGGTCAAGCCTCCAAGCCGGGGACTTGGTTTTCTGGGGCACCAACCCCGCCAAGTGGCAGAGCGTTTACCACACCGCCATCTACGTCGGCGGCTCGCAGATCGTCGAGGCGGCGGGCAAGGTCGTGCAGTTGAACACTCTCGACCAATGGGGAGGTTCGGGCCTGATGGGCCACGGCGTCCGGCCGTAGGTGCCGGCGGGTGGCCCACGGCAGTAGTTTTCAGCAGATGAGCAATCCCGAAGGTCCCAAGGTCCAAGCCGGTCCACTCGAGGCCGGCGAGTACCGGACCGAGCACGATTCCATGGGCGACGTCAGGGTGCCTACGCTCGCCAAGTGGCAGGCGCAGACCCAGCGCGCCGTCGAAAACTTCCCGGTTTCCGGCCAGGGCATCGAGCGGGCGCTCATACGCGGGCTGGCGCTGGTAAAAAGGGCGGCGGCCCTGGCAAACGCCGACCTCGGCGTGGTACCGGCCGATGTCGCCGCCGCCATCGCCGAAGCTGCCCTCGAGGTAGCCGAAGGGCGCTGGGACGCTGAGTTCCCGGTCGATGTTTTCCAGACCGGGTCGGGCACCTCGTCCAATATGAACATGAACGAGGTCCTGGCGACCCTGGCCTCCGAGCGCCTGGGCCGGCGCGTCCACCCCAATGACCAGGTAAACGCGTCCCAGTCCTCCAATGACGTCTTCCCGTCGGCCATCCACGTGGCGGCGACGGCCGAGATCGCCGGTTCCCTGGCGCCGGCCCTGCGCCACCTGGCCGGGGCTTTGCGCCAGAAGGCGGACGAGTTCGCCGGCGTGGTCAAAGCCGGCCGTACCCACCTGATGGACGCCACTCCGGTCACCCTGGGCCAGGAGTTCGCCGGTTACGCGGCGGCCGTCGAGCACGGCGTCGAGCGCCTCGACGGCTGCCTTTCCCGGGTCGGTGAACTGCCCCTGGGCGGGACGGCGGTAGGGACGGGGCTGAACGCTCCGCCCGGCTTCGCCGCTTCAGTGATAAAGCGACTGGCCGAGGACCTGGGCCTCCCCCTCAGCGAAGCAAGAGACCATTTCGAGGCCCAGGGCTCTCGGGACGCGCTGGTGGAGGCCTCCGGCGCCTTGCGCACCGTGGCCGTTTCGCTCTACAAGTGCGCCACCGATATCCGCTGGATGGGCAGCGGGCCCCGCACGGGCTTGGCCGAGATCAGGATCCCCGATTTGCAGCCTGGTAGCTCGATAATGCCGGGAAAGGTCAACCCGGTGATGGCTGAGGCCGTGTCCCAGGTGGTCGCCCAGGTCATTGGCAATGACGCCTCCATTGCCTTCGCCGGGGCGGCCGGCAATTTCGAGCTCAACGTCATGCTCCCTGTCATCGCCCATAACCTCCTGGAAGCGGTCCGCCTTTTGGCCAATGTCAGCCGGCTGTTCGCCGACCGGTGCGTCGCCGGGATCGAGGCGGACGTCGAGCACTGCCGCACCTACGCGCTGTCGTCGCCCGCCGTGGTGACCGCGCTCAACCCCTACATCGGTTATGAGCAGGCGGCCAAAGTGGTCAAGCAGTCCATGGCCGAGGGCAAGGACCTGCGTACCGTCGTACTGGAGAACGGCCTGCTCAGCGAAGAGGAGGTCGACCGGGCCCTGGACGTCGCCGCCATGACGAGAGGCGGGATCGTCGGGTGACGAAAGCCGTGGCTGTGACCGCGCCTGACGGCTTGTACAAGTTCTTCGTGCTGCTGCACGTGGTCTGCGTCGTCGGGGGCTTCGGCGCCATCGTCTATCGTTCCTTCGTCTTGGACCTCGCCCGCCGGCGCGGCAATGTCGTGGCCGCAGGGGTGCTCGGAGTGTTCGGCCAGGTGGTACAGGTCGGCGAGTTCCTGCTCTACGGCGCCGGCGTGTTCGGGGCCCTGGCCGCGTTGACAGGCGGCACCCAAACGTCCTTCGCCCGGCCCTGGGTGGGTGCCGCCCTGGGCGTGTACGTTGTCATGCTCGGCGTCCTGCACGGGCTGGTGCGCCCGGCCGAGCGGCGTTATCGGGCCGCCCTGTTGGAGCTGGCCCAGACGCCGGCCATGGCCCCGCCGGCGCGCCCGCCCCAACTGGCCGAGCTCGACGGCCTCTACCGCCGCATCGGCGCGGGTATGGGCATCTTCAACGTTCTTTTACTGGGGGCTGTTTACCTGATGGTTTTCAGGCCCTAGGCCATCCCGCCCGTCGTCGAAGGAGACGTCGACGTGCTGTTCGGGCCGGCGCTGGTTCTGGAGGGCCTGGGCCGCCATCGAGCGCCGGTCGGCGTCCGTGAGCGGTGGCTGGACCATGGCGCGGGGCCACAGCTTGCGGGCCAGCACGACGTTCAGCTCGGCCGCGTACACGGTCAGCTCGGCGATGAGGTAAATCCAGGCGAACAGACCGAGCACGATCCCGAACAACCCATAAACGGCGCTGTCGTCTTTCAGGTAATGCCCCACCACGAAGCCGCCCAGCGACTGCAGTATGGTCCAGCCGACCCCGGCCAGGACTGCCCCGGGCACCAGTTGCCGCAACGGGATCCGGGCCGGGGTAAGGACGCGGAAGGCGAAAAGGTACTCACCGAAGTTGACCACCGCCGAGAGCACCGCGCCCCCCACGGCTAAGACGATCGACCCCCGGGCGGTGGGAGCGCCGGCGGCCAGGAAGGTGCTCACCAACAGGCCGACCGCCAGCACGGCCAGGAACGAGACGCTGCGCCCGAGGCGCTTCAGGTAGCTGGGCCGGGCCGGCCCGGGGATGTTCCAGACCTGGGACATGGTGAAAATCCCGTTCTGGGCCAGGCCCAGCGAGCCCCAGACCAGGCCGACGATGCCGATGACGAGGCCGGCCACGCTGTTGCGGTGCAGCGCCTTGATGTTGCTGGCGAGGTCGTTGCCGATGATCGGGAACTCGCTCAAGGTCGAGTGCAGCACGCTTTGGCGCAGGGCCGGGTGGCTGGACAGCACCAGACCGAGGATGGTGACGAGCAGCAGGAGCAGCGGGAACATGGCCCCGAAGGCAGTCTGGGTCAGGCTGCCCACGAGTATCCCGCCGTTGTCGTCACCGAACTTCTTCATCACGGCATAAATGATCGAGAGGGCCCGGTTGCGCTGCTGGAAAGCGTCGAAGCGGCGAGCACCTCGCTCTATGACGTTCATCGTCCTATCTTTCCCGTCGATGGCCCGGTACATGCGCACCACTTGCCCTCATGGCGAGAGTGCCGCGCCGGCCGGCTGCGGCGCGATCATGGTCAAACCATGGCAGAGACCAGGAGACGAGAGACGAACGAAGTCACGACCGGCGCCGCCGTTGCGGTCCCTCAGGGTTTTGTGACCTACGCCGCCAATATCGGGATCAAGGACGAGACCACGGATTTTTCCATCGTGGCGAGTACCCAGCCGTGCACCGCCGAGGGCGTGTTCACCCGGTCCCTGTTCGCCGGCCCCAGCGTCATTTTGTGCCGGGACCACCTGCGGCAGGGCACGCCCTGTGCCGTCGCCACGGTGTCCAAGAACGCCAACGTCGCCACCGGCCCGCAAGGGGACCGGGACGCCTACGAGCTCGCCGAGCTAGTTGCCCGGGCCGTCGGTTGCCGCCCGGCCGACGTCCTGGTGGGCTCGACCGGGGTCATCGGCCGCCCCTACCCGATGGACCGCATCCGCGCCCACCTGGGCCAGCTGGCGGTCAGCGGCCTGGGCGGGGAGTGGCCGGCTGACCTCGCCGCGGTGGCGCGCGCCATCATGACCACCGACACGGTCCCCAAGCTGGCCAGTGCCCGTGCCGGCCAGGCCGTGGTCACGGGCATCGCCAAGGGCTCGGGCATGATCCAACCGGACATGGCGACGCTCCTCGCCTATGTGTTCACCGACGCCGCCGTCGCTCGAGAAGAGCTGGCCGGTGCCTTCCGTCGCGTCGTGGACGTCACCCTCAACTCGCTTTCCATCGACACGGACACTTCGACTTCGGACACCGCTTTGGTATTGGCCAACGGGGCGGCCGGGCCGGTCCCAGCGGGTGAGTTCGAGCAGGCGCTGCTGGCTGTGTGCCGTTCGCTGACCCTGCAACTGGCGGCCGACGGAGAGGGGGCGACCAAGGTCATCCAGGTGACCGTGGCCTCGGCCCGAGACGCGGCCCAGGCCAAGCGGGTGGCCAAGGCTGTCGTCAACTCCCCCCTCGTCAAGTGCGCTGTGCACGGCGCCGACCCCAATTGGGGCAGGGTGATCATGGCCATCGGCAAGTGCTCCGACGACACCGACATCGTGCCGGGAGCGGTGCGGGTCAGCTTCGGGGGCCTCGAGGTCTACCCTCGCAACCTCGACGCGCAGGCGCTCGAGGACCTGGCCAAGCTGATGCGCTCCGAGCTCGTGGAGATCGACATCGTCCTGGGCACGGGCCGGGCCACGGCGACGGTGTGGGGCTGCGACCTGACAGCTGACTACGTGCGCATAAACGCCGACTACACGACTTGAATCCTCCCCACGGCTAAAGCCGGGGGATTCCTGGCTCACGCTGCTTGAGCACCCAGCGGGCGTTCGAGTCTTATGCGGTCAACACCAGCAGGGTTGAAACCAGCCCTGACTACCATCACGGCAGCAGAGTTGCGGTCCCGGGGTTTGGACACCCCACAGGAACAGCAGGTGTAGGTACGTTCAGACAGGCAGAGACGGTGCTTGGCTCTCGCACCACAGTCCCCACAGCCCATGGTCGTATAGGCGGGGTTCACTAGCCGGAGGTCCCGGGCGTGCTTGGCCGCCATGTGCACTAGTTCGGCCACGTGGTGGTAGTTCTCGGCCGCATGGGCCTTGGCCCGACGGTACCCGGCTGAGGCCTTCTGGCCCGGCCTAGGGCGCCGACGGGCCATCTGGCGCTGTAGTGGGCCAGGGCGGCGGCCGCCTTCTTGCCGTGCTGGGCATGAGGTAGCTCAAAGCCGGGGTCAGTGGTGGTGGCTGTCTCGGTCACCCCCCAGTCGATACCTATCACCCGGGCCGTGGGGGCCAAGGGCTCGACCGGTACCCGCGCGACAAAGCTGGCCCACCACTTCCCAGTGGCGTCCCGGTACACCCTGACGCTGGAGGGTGCGCAAGGCAGTTCCCGTGACCACACCACTGTTAGCCCGATACCGTTGGCCAAACAGCGCCTGCCCTCCTTGAGACTGAACCCCCGCAGGGTGTAGTTCAGGCTCGGCAGGGCCTCGTTCTTGCGCTGGAACCGGGGCATGCCCCGGCGCTGGCGCACGGGCAACTTGGCTTTGCGGTCAGCCAGGGCTTTGGCCCGGGCGGCGCCGAAGTCGCGGACCGTTTGCTGCTGGGCTACCGAGGAACCCTCCCTCAGCCATTCGTGCTCGGCCCTCCAGCCGGTCAAGAGCTTGTCCAGCCGGGCCGGTCCACATTCCTGCTGGGCTAGGTGGGCGGCCCTGGAGGTAGCCACGCACTGGTTCCAGACCCACCTATCCCGGTCCCACTCGGCCAGCAGTTCTCGTTCAGAGCCAGGAGAGGTCCGCAGACGGTAGCTGTGCCTCACCGTCATCGTCCCCATTTCGCCCATGCCCCCAGGGTACAAAGGAGGTGTGACCCTTACTCCGTCCTCATGTCAGTTCGGGGCTACGCCCCGAGCAGGGCTCTGCCTCCCCACGGCTAAAGCCGGGGACTTCCCGCCCCGCACCCCATTTCGATGAGCCCGCACCCCCTCGAACATCTGCGTTACCTGGCCAGGGGATGGGGGAGCGGGGAGGACTTCCCGGCCTCCGAGGCGGCCGAGGTCCTGGCCGAGCTGGCCGCCGAGAGCCCCGGCACCCTCGTGCATGCCTGCCGGCGGCTGATCGAGTATTTCCCGTCCTCGGGACAGGCGTGGTGGCTGTGCGCACGCGCCCTGTGCGCCCTCGACCCGCCCGAGGGGATCCGGGAAGCCGCCGACGAGCTGGCCGGCGACCCTACGGGACGCCGGTTGGCCGAGGTGTTGCCCGCCCCGGGGCCCGTCGCCTTTCCCGAGCCGTCCTCGGCCGTGAGAGCGGCCCTGCGCCGCCGCCAGGAGGTCCAGGTCCAAAAGAAGGCGGTCCGGGCCCAGCTGGTGGTGGTCTCTGCTCTGGCGGCCGGGCCCGGGGCGATCCTTGCCAGCGCCCGCTCGGCCGCCGCCGCCACCGCCGCCACCGGGGCCGGCAAGCCCGTCTGGGCCATCGTCGGCCGAGGTGTGCTCCTGCCCGGCCCCTTGTGGGACCAGGTGCTGGTGCGGGCGGCGCCGAGCGTTGACGCCGGCACCGGCGGCGCGCTCGTGGTGGTCGACGGTGCGGCATTAGAAGCCGTCGTGGGCGACGCCGGCCAAGAAGCGCCCAAGGTCGCGCTGTCCCGGCCCACATGTCCCCCCGTGGCCGAGCTGCTCGGCTGGAAGAGCTAGCGCGAGCCGGCCGCCGGCCGCCGGGCCACCACCGTCACCAGTGGGGGCAGCACCACGGGGTCGTCGCCCGGGCTCACCCCGGTGAGGTCTTCCAGGTAGTCCGCCACCGGCCCGGGCCCGGCGCCGGCCGGGGCCTCGGCCCACGCGTCCACCAGGGCCAGGCCGGCATGGCGGACCAGCGCCGGCAGGAGGGCGCCGACGTCGGGGTGGCGGGCGCCGGGCATGGACATGGCCGTGCCGCCGACCCGACCAGCCGAGGTGATGGGCTCTTGGACGACCACCCAGCCCCCGTCCCTCGTCACCGAGGCCATACGCA
>CAYZVQ010000017.1:4738-30131 GCA_964481925.1 uncultured Acidimicrobiaceae bacterium | reverse complement strand
CGGGCCAAGCGGGCCGGCGGCGACGGTCACGATGTCCTCGACCTGCGCGAGCAGCACCTCGCCAGTTACCAGGCGGGCCTGGAGCGCGACATACAGGGCCTGTTAGGGCGCAAGGAGCTGCACCTGGACTACCAGCCCGTCGTCGCCACCCACGATGGGCACATCACTAGTGTCGAGGCCCTTTTGCGCTGGGCCCACCCGAGCCGGGGGCTCGTGACGCCCGGCGTGCTCATACCGCTGGCAGAAAGAGCAGGCCTGATCCCAGCCATCGGGGGCTGGGTCCTCCAGGAGGCGTCGGACCAACAGGACCATTGGCAAAACGACTACCGGGTCGACGATGTGGCCATGTCGGTGAACGTGTCTGCCCACCAGCTCATGTCGGCCGGCTTCGTCGACATGGTCGCCGCCGTGGTCTCTGCCAGCACAGGGCGCGCCGACCAGCTCACCTTGGAAATGACCGAGAGCGTGTTCGTAACAGACGGCGAACGTGCACTTATAGTGCTCAATGACCTCAAAGCCCTGGGAGTCAAGCTCGCCCTCGACGACTTCGGCACCGGCTTTTCCTCTCTCAGCTACCTGCTCCAGTTCCCCGTCGACATCGTGAAGATCGACAAGATCTTCGTCGCCGGCCTGGGGCGCGACCGGACGAACCGGGCGATCGTGGCCGCGATCGTCCAGTTGGCCCACGACCTGGGCTCGACGGTGATAGCCGAAGGCGTCGAGACCATCGAACAGCACCGTGAGCTGGCCCAGCTCGGTGCCGACTTCTGCCAGGGCTTCTATTTCGCCCACCCCATGCCTGCGGTCAACATCGACACGCTCATCGAGCACCGCGTCGACGGGGCCAGCCAGTCCCTCCCGAAGCTCGCGACCCTGTAACGACCATCTAGCGACGACCACGGCCCCGCTCATGAGCGGGCGTCTACCGGCGGGGCGACCACTGGCGCCGGGCTCGTCCACCCCGG
The DNA here is from genome assembly GCA_964481925.1 of uncultured Acidimicrobiaceae bacterium. Taxonomy (GTDB): domain Bacteria; phylum Actinomycetota; class Acidimicrobiia; order Acidimicrobiales; family Palsa-688; genus Fen-671. The sequence continues at coordinate 29,166 of CAYZVQ010000017.1, read as the reverse complement.
TCCGGCACAAATACACAGGGTTGCACCTCTGGATGCCCACAGGCCCACGCGCTTACGGTCAGTACGGGACCAAGGCACGAAAGGAGGCATCATGAGCTACGAGGTCGCTTTGAAGCCCGACGTGACCGAGTTGGTCGAAGGCGCGGACGCGTACGTCCAAGAAGGGCCGCTCACCACGTTCTTCCAGGGCCGCGACGGCCGCGCCGTGCTCGACTGCTGGGCGAGGCGCCTGGCCAGTTTCCGGACCGCCGACATCGTCAGTGTGCGCTGGGCGCCCCCGGCCGACGTGCCTAGTTGCCGGCCCGAAGCATTGCGATGGGCCGTTTGACGACAGCCTCCCCCGGGGGGCCAGGCCGCCCGAGAGCACCCGCCTACGGCGAGATGGTACCTTCGCCCCAGGAATGAGAACGACAAGCAGACCACACCGGCCCCGCCGACCAAACCTCAAGGCTATTTGCGGCTTGCCCTTGGCGGCCGTGCTCGCCGTCTTCGGACTTGGCGGCGTACCGGCCGCCAGTGCGGCCGAGCGCGGCACCGCTCACGTCGTGAGCAGCGACTGGCTCGGGGAGGTCAACTATTACCGGGTGGCAGCCGGCCTGGCGCCGGTCAGGGAGGAGAAAGCCTGGGACCGGGGGATCCGGGAGCACCTCGTATATTTGACCAAAACCCCGGCCCACTATTTGACCGGCACCTATGCCAGCCTCCACAGCGAGAACCCCGACAGCCCTTACTTCACGCCCGCGGGCGCCAGAGAGGCGGCTTCTAGCAACCTTTTCTACGGCGAGCTCGGCTTTACGCCCAGAGACTTCATAGACGGCTGGTTGAGCGCCCCCTTCCATGCCGTGGGCATTCTCCGGCCGCAGCTGAAATTGGTGGCTTTTGCCTATAGTGCCAGCACCGGTGACGCCGGCCTCGATGTCATCAACGGCCTGGACTATGCCGATCCCTTGCCCAAAGAGCCCATAATGTTCCCCGGGCCCGGCGCCCCGACCAAGTTGTCCACCTTCCGGGGCGAAAGCCCGGACCCGTTGGGTACATGCGGCTGGCAGAAGTTGAGCGAAGCCGTGGGACTGCCCCTCGTCCTGTTGCTGCCGTCCCCGCCGGCTCTCGGGCTCACCGCTCGCATCGAACGGCCGGGCGGCGTCATCGAGACCAACGCCAACGGCGGGATCTGCGTGGTGGACAGCCACACCTTCGTGTCTTCTGACCCGTCGCTCGGCCCCACTGCCATCGACATCCTAAAGGGCGACAACGCTGTTTTCCTGGTGCCCCGGGCGCCGCTCACACCGGGAAGGTACTCCGTGTCGGTGCACCAGCCCGGGCAGGCCAAGGTCAACTGGGACTTCACAAATACCGAACCGGTGAACTTTGTAGCCTTCTCCGGCAGTCACCAGTCGGCGTATTTCGGCGACCGCTTCCGCGCGCCCCTCGAGGCGTTGCTCACTGATACCAACGGGCACATGGGCGGCCCGCTCGACCGCGCCCGTGTGCTGTTCACCGTGACGGCGGGCCGTGCCTACTTTCCCGGTAAGTCGACCAGCATCATGACGACGACGGACGCCGACGGGGTGGCCCTGGCGCCGCCGCTGCGGGCTGGTTACGGGGCGGGGCGCGTCACCGTAACGGCGTCCAGCCCCGGCATCACCGCCCGGGCCACGTTCCACCTGCAAGTTAGCCGCGGCTGACCCCGCCACCTGTCCGCCGCCACAAGCGAGCCTCCCAGACATATCATTCTTGCCATGTCGGACGGCGGGTTCACCGTTGACACCGATCGCGGCGCCATATGTGGGTCGGTGGGTGGCGACGGGCCTGAGCTGGTCCTGCTCCACGGCGGACCGGGGCTCTCCGACTACACCGAGCTCCTCGATGGCGAGACGAGTGATTGGCGTACCGTCCGCTACCAGCAGCGCGGGCTGGCCCCCTCCTCGCTCGAAGGGCCGTTCGACGTCGACCGGCACGTGACCGACGCCGCGGCCGTGCTTGAAGCGGTCGTGGTCGACAAAGCCGTGCTGCTCGGGCATTCCTGGGGTGCTCATCTGGCCCTGCAGGTGGCTCTGGCGCTCCCCGAGCGCGTGCTGGCCGTCGTCGCTGTCGACGGCCTCGGTCCTGCCGGCGACGGCGGCGCCACCGCCTTCGGCGCCGAACTACGCCGTCGGACGGCCCCTAACAGCTTGACGCGCCTGAACGAGATCGACGCCCGCCCTCCCGGCCAAGAGGTTACGGATGCCGAAGCGCTGGAGTCACTGGCCCTGGTGTGGCCGGCGTACTTCGCCGACCCCTCCAGCGCGCCGCCGATGCCGCCGGACCTACGCCTCTCGGCCCGGTGTTCTTCGGCCACCTTTGAGTCCGTCCTCCGCCAGCTCGGCGACGAAAGCTTCGCCCGCCGGCTGGCGCACCTGGACGTGCCCGTCGTGACCGTCGTCGGCGGGTCGAGCCCGATGCCCACCAGCGTCGCCGAGGAGATGACCGCTCTGCTGCCCCAGGGCGACCTCGTCGTCGTCCCGGGGGCGGGCCACCTGCCATGGCACGAACAACCCGGGTGCATCGCCAATGTCCTGGCCGCGCTCAGGCCCTTGGTGGTATAGGTCTAGAGGCGCCGCGCCCCCGGCCGGCATCGGGGCCTCAACTGGGGACCATCCGGCTGACGAGCTCGGCCAGGTCTATGAGGGCGAAGCCGACACCGCTGTCAGAGAACCCGTAGGGCAGGACGAGCGACCCATCGTGGACCAGCGCCCCACAGGAGTACAGGACGTTGGGGACGTAACCCTCTCGTTCGTCCTCATTGGGCACTACAACAGGGCCCGGGAGCGTCCCGCTCACCCGGGAGGGATCGTCGAGGTCGAGCAGAAGGGCGCCGATGGCATAACTGCGCATAGGCCCGACGCCGTGGGTAAGGACGAGCCAGCCCTCGTCCGTTTCCAGCGGGGAGCCACAATTGCCCACCTGGACCAGGTCCCATGGTTGCACCGGTAGTTCGAGGGTGGTGGCCTCTGCCCACTCGCTACCGTCGTCGGACACCGTGACGGCCAACCGCTCTCCGTCCCAGCGCGACAAACCTACGTGCCGCCCGCCAACCTTGCGGGGGAACAGGGCCAATCCCTTGTTGGTGGCGAACGCCCCCGAGAGCTGGGAAACGACGAAAGTGGTGAAGTCGGTGGTCGAGACCAGCTGAGGGGTGACGGCAGAGGCGTCGAAAGCGGTATAGGTGGCCCGGTAGGTCACGGTGGCGTCATCGTCGACGAAACGCACGAAACGAGCGTCCTCCATGCCATGCAGCTCGCTCGGGCCGTAGGGGTACAGCACCCGTTCAGAAATGGTCGTACGAGCCGGGAACTCGACTGTGTAATTATTGGCGGCCACCCTGCGGATCTGCTCGACGGCGCTCCTGACGGCGGTCCGGGACAGGAGATCGGGGTGCAGGCCGGCGATGGCGGCCCGCAGCTGGGCGGCCCCGAAGTGAGGGTCGAGGCGGTCGAGGACGAGGGCGGCGGCGTTATTGTCACACCCGTGCTCGGCCAATTTGGTGTGGAAAATGCGCCGTTCGTAGGGGCCAGGCGACACCAGGCCTATCTCCAGGTAGGGGCCCGGGTCGTCGATATGGGCGCCGCCGGCGGCATCGATGATGCCCGTGCGGAACTCGATCGATGACACGTGGCCTTCGCCTAGGGCCCGCAAGCTCATCACGAAACGAACCTCACCCGCGGCCACGCCCGTCTGGTCGGGGTGAGCGACCAGGGAGGGGTTGAACAAGGCTGCAGCTTCGACCGACACTTCCCGGGTAAAATAAGCACCGATCAGCAGCGCCGTTTCCGCGGGAATGTCGGCGCTTTTTTCAAAATGGTGCGCGGCCAGGGCGAAGTTCTTCCTCCACGTCGCCTCCAGGTCCCGGTGCCTATGGGAGAACCGCCGCTTCACCTCGCCAAGGGTGGCTGTGACGACCGCCTCGTCCATGGCCAGGATGCGTTCGGTGACCGAAATGGCGCGCGAGTCCCCGCCGGGCGTCTCTTCGCCTGGGACGAACGCCACGGTGACCACCCGTCGGGCATCGGGATGCAGCCGCAGGGCCTCCCTGGTCACCATCCCGTCTGTTCGTCCTTGGAAGCTCACCGACCGGCCCCCACCAGACTGCGGCCGTGCTGCAAAGTTGAGATGAGCGACAAGGTGGACTCGGCCCCCTGGTTGAGGTTAGGGCCATCGGCGCGAAGGCCGTCGTAACCGCCCCCGGTGGCGGGGTCCCACATGGCAAGGCCGGCGTCGTTGTCGCCCAGGAACCAGGCGACGGCGCTGGCGACCCCGGCGCTCCAGCGGTCATCGGCCGTAAGCGTGGCGGCCCGGGAGCAGGCGTCAGCCAGCGCCGCCACCTCTATGGGCTGCTGGTCGAAGGCGGGCCGTGCGTCGTCGGGCCCGCAGCCTCCGACGGGGGTCACCGATAGGTGACCATTTGAGGTCTCGTGGTCCAAGAGCCAGGCCAACAGGTGGAGGCCATGGTGCACGAGCTCAGGCCGGTCCAACCCGGCACCGGCAACGATCAAAGCTTCCGGGAGCACGGCATTGGCATAGGCCAGGCGAGGTTCGGGCCATGACCACGATGTGCTGGTGGCGCCGACGCCCACGACCCCTATGGTGTCGGCCAGCAGGTCAAGAGCAGCGCGATGGCCGGGATAGACGACGAGGACCTCGTACGCCCCCAGGGCGGCGAACGCCATGGAGCGGGGCGATCGTGACCGCTGTTGGGCGCCGCGCTCGAAGCAGCTGAGAGCCAACTGGCGCACCAGTTCGCGAGGATGGCGGGCGGCAGCTGTGCCGAGGCCCCAAAGGCTCCGGCCCCACGGGTCTGCCACCTCGTAAGGGCCCCGCCACTGCCCCTGTCTGTCGCGGCGGTTACGACAGTCGCCGCCGGGGCCCTGGGCGTCGGCCACGAAGCGCAGAGCCTGGCGGGCGAGGTCGCTCACCGGCTGGCTGGGGTCAGGCTCGCGGCTGGCCACGACCAGGACCCGGGCCATGTCATCGGTGCAATAGCCGTGTTCTGGGCGAGGAGCGGAGCCGTCGGCGTGTTCGTACGTCCCGTAGCGGTCCGTCATCTGTTCCAAGTGCGCAAAACTCGGAGCGGGGGTCACGCCGTCACGGCTTGGGCACCGTCGACCAGGGCGTCGGCGAGGGCGGCGTACTGGCGGGCCACCGCCGTCCAGGCGAAGCCAGGGGCGAGACAAGCTGCTTCGCGCGCCATGGACGCGCACGCCGCGGGTTCGGTAAGGATGTGGCGCAACGCCGCGCCTAGGGCGGTGGCGTCGCGGTGAGGGACGACCACCCCCGCTCCGCTCGACAACAACTCCACGGCGTGGGGGAAGGCGGTGGCCACGACGGGCCGGCCGGCGGCTAGGGCGTCAACGAGCACGCCCGATGTGACTTGGTCCTGGGAGTCGTAGGGCAGCACTACTACCGTGGCGTCCTGCACCAAGCGGGTGAGAGAGGGAACGTCCCGGTAGGTGGCGTCAAAGGTCACCGACGGAGCCACGCCTCGAGCCCAGGTCCGTGCCACCAGCATCTCCCGGTAGGCCTCGCCCTCCGACGAAACGACCTTGGGGTGGGTGCGGCCGGCGACGACATAACGAGGCCGGGGACGCAGGTCCTTTAGGTCCGACATGGCGTCGATGACCCACTCGATCCCTTTCCCCCGGCCGAGCAGGCCCCAGGTGAGCAGCAAAGGGCGCCCCGAGCGGTCGGGGCGGTAGTCGGGAGAGGCCAGCGTGGCCCCGTGAGGCACCATCGTCACTTTGGTGGCGTCGACGTCGAAGCGGCTGCACAGCCGTTTGCGGGCCGTCTCGGCCATCACCACCACGGCGCTGGCCATCTCGCAAATCTCCTCCAGCACCTGTTTTTGGTGGCTGGTCGGGTCGAGCAGCACCGTGTGGGCGACGACAATGGAGGGGACGGAGAGGGGACGCAGGATGTCGAGCATCTCGTCACCGTCCGTCCCCCCGTACAGGCCGTACTCGTGCTGCACGATCACGGTGTCGCAATCGTTGAGGACGGCCGTCGCCTCCCGGACCGAGGCGGGCACGCCGTTGTCCAGCTCAGCCATTATTCTCGGGTCGGACGACGTCGTCCCATCGGCCACGCGCACCACGCCCACGTCGGCGCCGTTGGCCTCCAGGCCGCCCGCCAAGGCGGCAGTGAAGGTGGCCAGGCCGCAAGGGGTCGGCGGGTAAGTGCTCAAAATCCCGAAAGTGCGCTTGGCGGCGCGGCGCGCCAGAACAGACGGAAACGATCGTGCGGCAACGCTCACGCGCCAACTCCTCACTGTGGCTCGGTTGAAGTATCGAACCTTGCCCGACGGCGACTGCCGTTCAGCCCAAGCTAAGGCTCTCCCGAGAGGGTGGAATTGATACTACCCGTTAGCCGGGCCATCACCGGGCCCGGGCCCAACACTCGAAATTAATTCATCCATCGAAAGCCGCTCCGACAGCGGCTTTCTACTTTGGTGAAAACCCGAATTGGCCGTATGCTCTTCTTCGGAGGTCGCCCAAATGCCTCACCGGGCATTTGCGCCGCCGGTTGCCCTGGTGCCCGGCACACCGCTAAATGCAGCTGCAACTTTGCCGGGGCCCTCGCGTCGATTGAAGGTGTAGACTTTTAGGGTCTCCTCAAGTTTGGGGATGAGGTCCTGGCGGGCCTTATAGTCCCCTTCTGTCTCCGACAAGGCTGCCGAGCTACGGGGGCGCCCACTGGCCCCGTTTTTGGAAGCGAGAAGGACGATACCTAGAAGCACGGCCACAGGTACAACGACCAAGATGGCCCAAATAGGCATCGCACCAGCCACCCTTCTTGTAGGCATGCCCAAACTGCATGCGCCGCCGAGGTCCGGAGCAACGCTGACCACGTCACCATACCACCACCATGGTGTTAGTTTGCCCCTCCTGGCGGACAGTGAGGTTAAACCTAAACATCAGGCGGTGGGTGTCACAGCAACGAGGATGTGCTCGAGGTGACCCCGGGCGTGGCCGATTGCGATGTCTCGCACCAGCTCGGCAGTGGTCCACGCTCGACCGAGCCACATGGAAGAAGCCTTGAGCTGTTCGTCGCTCAGATCCCGGACGTAGCGCTCCAGCGCCCCGCCGTAGACCCGCAGCCGCTCAACCACTTCGGACCGGCTTAGCTCGCTGTTGTAGCGGGCATCCGAAGCGTTCAAGGCCTCCCATTCTGTAGGCGTCTCCGTTATATCCTGGCCGCTCGCCACTCGGTGCACCCACTGGGCTACCGCCAGGTGGGCAACGGCGATGTGGGCCGCCGCCATCGACAGCGTCCATCCCTCCTCGGCTGTGGTGTTGGTCCAAGCACCCGGCGCGCACCCCTCGACGAACTCGATCGCTTCGGCGTTCACGGCACGGACAGCATTTGCCAGGATCCCGGCCTCTATACGGCTAGCTGTGGCGTCCATTCTTGGTCCCTTCCCCTGTCGTCAAGCCGTCGGGGTGCCCGTCGGCTTTCTCCACATAGACTGCTGAGGGCCAACCTATGACAGGCCTCTTCCCGCGGTCTTCCCGAGGCGAACTTGGCACAATTGGACGGTGACGCCTGAAGCCGCCGATGGCCCGCCCGGTGCGCCGTTGGTCCAGGTCAAGCTATTAGGCCAGTTTTCCATATCGGTGGGAGCCATCAACGCTGGCCCATGGCCCCGTCCGCCGGCCAGACGCCTGTGCGAACTAGTGATGTTGAGCCCGGGCCGGACGATCCGCCGCGACCTGGCCTGCGAAGTGCTCTTCCCCCACCTTGGGCGCAACGGCGCTCCCGCGCTCTCCAAAGCCCTGTCGATGGCCAGGGCCGCGCTCTTGCGCCTCGGAGGGCCGGGCGCCTCCCTCTTACAGGCCGACCTCCTCAACATCTGGGCCTCGCCGGACGTGGGGGTCAGTGTCGACGCCGAGCGCCAGGAAGCCGCGCTGAGGGCCGCCCTCGACATTGGCCCTGGCCAGCGCCGTGACGACGCCCTCGTGAAATCCCTGTCTGAAGTCGGTGCCCTTCTGGCCGACGAGCCGTACGCCCACTGGGCGCTTCGCGCCCGAGAACGGCTGGAGGCCCTCCGCCAAGAGGCTCGCTTCGCCCTGGCCCGGGACCGGAGCCGTGGCTTCGGGCGCGCTGACCAGGTAAGCGTCCTTCAGGCTTGGGAAGCATGCTTCGCGCAGGACCCCAGTTGCGAGGAGGCCGCGATCGCCCTCGTGCAGGCCTACTCCAGGCAGGGACGTCACAGCGTCGCGGCGGCAACCTATGGGAGGTGCCGCCAGGCTCTGGAGGAACTGGGCCTGCGCCCGTCGTCAGCCCTCGGGCAAGCCGTCACGGTAGCGCTCCCTTCCCGCGACAGGACCGCCGGGCCCGAGGCACCAACTCCGCCGGTCACCGGGGAACGGGGCGATGAGCGCCGCCTCGTAACCGTGCTGTTTGTCGAGCTCCTCGCCTGGCCGGGCACGGGCCGGGAGCTCGACCCAGAGGCGATGCGCGACCCAGAGGCGATGCGCGACATTGTAGGCGGCGCCTTGGCCACCATCGTGGGCGAGGTCGAGGACCTCGGAGGCACCGTTACCTCCATATCGAGCACTGGCGTGCTGGCCGTCTTCGGGGCTCCTGACGCCCATGAGGACGACCCCGAGCGGGCATTACGAGCTGCGTTCCGAGTGCTGTACGGCACGAGCACCCCCAGCGGCGAAGTGGCCGTGCGGGCGGGCGTCGAAACCGGGCCCGCCGTGACTGGCCCGATGGGCGGCGGCTCAGGCGGTCATTATGGTGCGGTCGGAGAGGTAGTGAGCATCGCGGGAGCGCTTCAGTTGGCGTCCCGACCAGGGTCGGTGCTCGTCGGCCCCATCACCCGTACCGCCACCGAAGGCCTTTTCGAGTGGGGCCCAATGCTGGAGGTGGCGGTCTCTGGAGGGACAAGGTGGTTGCGCGCCTCCTACCTCGGTCGCCCCAAAGCGCGTGTCGCCGGCCAGCCGGCTAGGCGAGGCCTTGCCGAGCCTGTGCCCATCGTGGGCCGTGGACGCGAGATCGACCTTCTTCGGGAGGCCCTCCGCCATGCCACTAGGGGGAGCGGCTGCGTCGTCGTCATGACCGGTGAACCTGGCTTGGGCAAGACACGGCTGGTCGCCGAGTGCCGCCGGCTGTTCATGGCCTGGGTTGGCGCCGCTTCGGGGCGCCTCCCGCTCTGGCTTGAGGGCCGAGCTGCCTCCTACGCCTCTGCTCAGCCCTACGGGCTGTACCGCCAGGTGCTCTCGCACTGGGTGGGGAGCGTGCCCGAGGAGATCGACGAGCTAGCTTGGCCGGCGCTCGAAAGGGCGGTGCGGGCGACCTTTGGCGGGAAGGCGGACGGCCAACTGCTGGCGCTGCTCGCCCATGTCATGGGGCTCACGCCCAGAGGGACAGGGCCTCCTGCCCAGAGACTTGGCCCCGAGCCGCTCCGGCAAGCAAGTTTCGCTGCATTTCGAGGCCTCATCTCCCGTCTGCTTGTGCACGGCCCCACGGTCCTTGTCTTGGAGGACCTCCACTGGGCCGACCCCACCTCCCTACGGTTAACTGAACAGCTATTCTCCTTGAGCAAAGAAGGCCCCCTGCTCTTGGTGCTCACGCGCCGGCCAGAGCCCGGTGCCGGCCTCTCTGCGCTGGAAGCTTTCCTTTCGACCGACCCCGCTCTGACGGTCCGCCGCCTCGAGCTGAGCCCGCTTGCGGAACGGGCGGAGGAGGAGCTGGCGAGAGCTCTCGTAGGCGACATTGCGACCGATGAGGTCGTCGAGGCCATAAGGATGGGCGCTGAGGGGAACCCGCTGTTCCTTGAGGAGCGTCTTAGCTCTTTGTTGGAAACTCGTGCCGTCCTGAAGGGAGACGACGGTCATTGGCGCCTCGAGCGCGGGGGCCAGAGCGAGCTTCCAAACGCGATCGAGCGCATGGTGCGCTCGCGCGTCGACCGGCTCAGCCCGGGCCCCCGCAACGCCATTGTCGCTGCCTCGGTGCTGGGCGTAGAATTCAACCTGGCTGCCCTCACCAGCGTGACGGAACTCGGCAATGACCTGCAACCGGCGCTCTCGGAGCTCTGCTTGGTCGGTCTGCTAGTGGAGCTGGGCACGCCAGGCCGGCCCACGTACCGGTTTCGTCACGCTCTCATCCAGGAAGCAACGTACAAGGGCCTCGTCAAAGCGCAGCGCCAACAGCTCCACGCCCGCGCCGCCTCGGGCCTGGAGAGTGCCGCAGGAGGGGTACCCGAAGGTGCCGCTGCCGTGCTCGGGCGTCACTTCGCCCTGGCCGGTGCGGCCGAAAGGGCAGCCCATTACCTAGAGCTCGCTGGGGACAACGCCGCGTCTGCGTTCGCAAACGACGAGGCCGTCTCTTCCTACCGGTACGCCTTGGAGCAGCTCACTGTCGAGGGCGCCCAGCAGATGGAAAGAGCGGCCGGAGTGTGGCTCAAGTTGGGACAGCTCTTTCTGCGCCTTCGACGTTACGACGAGGGTCGCCACGCATTCCAAGCGGCCTGTCGGCATTTTCCCCCTAGCGCTGCCGTCCGGGCGGCAGACGCGTACCGGTTGTTGAGCTGGATCGAAGTGGCCGACCGCCGTCGAGCGGCGGCGTCTGAGGCGCTCGATTCGGCCGAGCGGCTCCTGGGGCCAGCCTCAGGAAACGAGACCGACGAGTGGGTCAGGACCTGGGTCGACGTCCAGCTCATGCGGGGATTTAACTACTTCTACGACGACCCTGAGCTGCTCGGTTCGGTGATCGCCCGCGCCCGGCCGCTGGTCGAGGCGCGAGCTGGGCCGAAACAAAAGGCTGATTTCTACACCCAGGTTGGGTACCAACGCGCCGCCGCCAAGCGCTTCCTGGTCGACGACGAGGTCATGGGTTTCTTCCTAGACGCCTGGCGGGTCGTGGTAGACGCGGGCCTCGAGGACGATATCGAAACGAACTTCGTCCGCGCCGGCGTCGGGTACTTCCGCCTGATCCAGGGCGACGTCGTTGCGGGGCAGGAGATCGCCGAAGTGGTCGTCGCCTTGGCACGCCGCGCCGGTGACAGGTCCATGGAGCTCACGTGCCTTCCTTGTCTGGCCTGGGCGCGGCTTCGCCAGCACGATGTTGTAGGAGCGCGTGAGCTGGCACGGCAGAGCGCGAGCCCGGATATTGCGTTGCCCTTCCCCTTCCCGGAAATGGCAAGGGCCGTCCTCTCCTGGGTTGCGTGGAAGGAACACCGTTATAGCGAGGTCGAGCAGTTCGCCGAGGCGGTGCTGAGACCAACGCCCGGAGGCGAACCCCCTTTTCCTTTCGCCTGGATTTGCCTGTGGCCTCTCATCGCTGTCCGCTTGGCGGAAGGGCGCACGGCAGAGGCAATAACCGCCGCTCGTCAGCTTTTGCAGCCCCCCCAAATGCGGCTCCCCGCTCAGCTTGAGGAGTCGTTAGCTGACGCGCTCACTGCCTGGGAAGCCGACAAGCATGCCTTGGCTTCGGAGAGACTTCGCAAGTCGGTCGTGCGCGCCGAGCGTCTCAGTTTCGCTTGAGGGTCGGCGGGTGCGCTCGCGTGGGCCAGTGGTGTAGAACGAGAAGGTGAGCCCGGTCCTATCACCTGAGGCGGCTGCCTTCGAGGAACTCGAGCCGTTCCGCCGACAACTCACCGCTTACTGCTACAGGATGCTGGCCTCGCCTCACGACGCCGAGGACGCGGTGCAGGAGACGTTCATCCGCGCCTGGCGTGGGCTGTCCCACCTCGACGACCGAGCCGGCCTGCGGCCCTGGCTCTACCGGATCGCCACCAACGTCTGCCTGGACATGTTGAAAGGCCGGAACCGGCGCGCCTTGCCGACATCGGTTGCTCGCGCCCAGAGCCGGCACGGATGGGACGCATCGCACGAGCTCGCACTGGGCACGCCTCGGCCCGAAGCAACGTGGGTGCAACCCGTTCCGGACAACCTGATCGCGTCGAGGGGCGTTGACCCCGCCGACACCGTCGTGGAGCGGGAGTCGGTCCGGCTGGCGTTTATCGCCGCCATGCAGGACCTGCAGCCCCGCCAGAGGGCAGTGCTCATACTGCGCGACGTTCTCGGTTGGAAAGCCGAGGAGGTCGCCCAACTCCTTGGGACTAGTACCGACGCTGTAAATAGCACTCTTCGCCGGGCTCGCGCCACTATGGACCAGGCGGATCTCGATGCCGCGCCGGCTCAGCCACGTGAGCTCGACCTCGAGCTTCTCGGTCGGTATGTCGAGGCGTTCGAGCGCTACGACGTGGGTGCGCTGGTCGCACTGCTTCACGAGGACGCCACTTTGACCATGCCGCCGTTCGAGCTTTGGCTGCGGGGCATCGACGACATCGGTCGCTTTCTGGCCGCCATGCAGAGCGAAGGGGGTCACGACCGGGTGGTCACGGTGGCCGCCAACGGTTGCCCGGCGCTTGCCGTCTACCGGCCGGGCCATGAGTCAGGAGAACTGGAGGCATTCGGCATCCACGTGCTTGAGTGTGCCAGCGAGCGCATCGTCGCTATCCATGCTTTTCTCGATCCCGGGCTGTTCGCCGTGTTCGGACTGCCGCTCGTCTTCGCGGGCTGACCCGCCCCCCGAAATTTTTTGCCGGTACGCGACGACTTTTCCCGGCTCGGCCAGTTGTACAGGAGGATGCTCGCCATCCGCCAACGTCCAACCCCAGACCAGCCGAGGAGGCAACAGTAATGACTATCGAAGGCAAGACCGTTCTGATCACTGGCGGTAACCGAGGGATCGGCCAGGCTCTCGTCGACGAGGCCTTGAGAAGGGGGGCCAAGCGGGTCTACGCCGGCTCCCGCCAGCCCATCACCCATCTAGACGACCGAGTCACTCCCGTCGTCCTCGACGTCACCGACACTGACCAGATCCGCAGCGTGGCGGACCAGGTCCAAAGCCTCGACGTCCTGGTCAACAACGCTGGTATCGCCATCTACGACAACCTGAGCGACCGGTCCATCCTGGAGCAGCACCTGGCCGTCAACCTCTTCGGGCCCTACGAGGTTATCCAGGCCTTCCTGCCCCAGCTCACCGAGTCGCGGGGCGCGATCGTCAACAACACGTCGATGATGGCGATGGCCCCGCTCCCGATGACCCCGGCTTACGCCGTGTCCAAGGCGGCCGCCTTCAACCTGACGCAGTCACTGCGGGCCATCCTCGCCGGCCGCGGCATAAGCGTCCACGCCGTCCTCACCGGTCCGACCGACACCGACATGACCCGCGGCTTCGAGATCCCCAAGGCCACACCGCAGTCGGTGGCCCGGTCCATCTTCGACGGCATCGACGCCGGCGAGGAAGACATCTTCCCCGACGCCACCTCGCGGGCCCTCGCCGACAGCTGGCGCTCCAGCGTGGCCAAGGGCCTCGAGCACCAGTACGCCGCCTTCGTCCCGGCCGCGTGAGGAGGAGAGACCAATGAACGACTACACCACGTCATTCGTCGTCGACCAAACCCCCAACGAGGTGTTCGAGGCGATCAACAACGTCCGCGAATGGTGGGGGCCCAACGTGGAAGGCGCTAACACGGCCGTCGGTGACGAGTTCACCTACCGGGTGCCTGACATCCATACCTGCAAGCTCCGGGTCGTCGAGCTGGTCCCCAACGAGAAGGTCGTGTGGCTCGTGCTCGACAATCACATGAGTTTTGTCGAGGACCAGTCCGAATGGACCGGGACCACGATCACCTTCGAGATCGACCGCAAGGGGGCCCAAACAGAGGTCCGCTTCGCCCACCTGGGCCTCTTCGCCGAACACGAGTGCTACGACGTGTGCTCCAACGCCTGGGGATCCCTGATGCACCACAGCCTGCCCAGCCTCATCACCACGGGTGTGGGCCACGGGTACAAGTAGCGGCCTTCCCGTCGAGAATGCGAGCTAGGCCCGGCCGGCACCGCCCGGGCTTAGCGCGACCCGACGCGCGTTTATCAGGGGAAACTTGCGGAGAAGCTCGAGGCCTGAAAAAACCCGGACCGCTCGGGGCATATGCCCATGCCCGTCCCGTTGTCAGCTGCCGTCCGGCGCCTCAAGGCTCATGCGGACGTCCTTCATGCGCCGGTAGAGCCTCGAGGGGTGCTCGGGGACGGCGATGAACCCGTGACGGGCATAGAACCGCTCCGCGTCTTCGTCGATGGCGTCGACCACGACCAACCGGGCGGCGGCGGCCTCACCGGCGGTCACCGCCTTTCGCAACGCCTCGGCCAGCAACAGGGCGCCGAGGCCCTGTCCCTGGGACGCGCTATGGACGGCCAGGCGGGCGAGCAGGACCGTGCCCACCGGATAGGACGGTAGCCCTCGTACTAGCTTGCCAGGCGCCTCGGCGCGTAGGACCGAGCCCATGGTCAAGCTGAAGTACCCGATGACACGGTTGTCCTGTACGAGCACGAACGTCCGGGCCGAATCCATCTGTTGGGCCGCCAGGGCATGCCGCCTCAGCCAGGTGCCGAGGTCGGTGTTGCCGCACTCAAAATCATCGAGGGCGTGATGGGGACCGGGCCGATCTAACCGGACTTCCGGGTCGGTCACCCCTCGGGCAGTTTGGGATGGCGCTTGAACAGGTCGACGAGCTCCTCGACGGGAGCCGGAGGTTTGTCGAGCTCGGCGATGAAGCGGTCAAATGCCTCGTTCGACAACGTCAGGTCCCGGTGCCGCTTGAGCACGCGCTGAGCCCTTGTGGTGACAGTCTCCAGCACGAAGGCCGTCACGGTAGTGTCTTCGAGGTCGGCGGCTTCGCGGATGAGTGCTCCCTGCTCCGGGGTCACGCGGACCTCGAGGCGATGGCGGCGCGATGGGCTGCCAAGTGGTTCGCTCACAACCTAATCTTATCTGTCCGGACGACGTCCGGACACTTGGGTCCGCTCCCCCAGCATAATGTAACCGTTCTGAGGGACTGTACGCGAGCACACTTCCGTCGCTCGGTTCGGCGGGGCAGCCGTCCCCAGCGGTGTTCTGCATTGGTGTTCGGGACCGATCCAGTCGCTATCTTCGGCGCTATGGCCACGGAGGGCCGCCCCCTCCGCCCCTACCGACCTAGCGATGCCCGTGGGTCGCGTCCCATGAAGGCGGCGAGGCGTTCCCAGTCGTCGGCGCCGGCCGGTGGGGGGACCTCCGCCCCGAATGGGGCTCCTGGCTCGACCATGTCGCGGTACTGCGGTTTGATCATGGCCCGTGCCCCCTCGAGTGCGGGCGCAGCGATGGAGGGGTCCAACCTGTCAAGCTGTTCGGTCGCCCGGGCTAAGTCCCAGGTGTGTGCGGCCAGCTCTGCCAGGTACATGTCCACCACAGTGGCCCCCGTGTACTTCTCGCCCCATGGCATGGTGAACCTCGACGAGAACCTGGATTCGTCTTCCCAGGCTTGCTCCGCCTCTTCCGCGGCGCGACGTAGCTGTACGGGCGCGTCGGGTAGCTCCACGCGAGGGGACTTGTCCCCGGGCGGGGGGGCCTGCCCGCGACCGAGCGCGGCCGCCCGATGTCCCGCTTCCACGAGGTGGTCGATCAGTCCGGCCACGTTGTACTTCGGGCAAGGGGTTGGGCGACCAAGCTGCTCAGCGTCTATTCCTGAGACGATCATCGCGGCGTTCTCGTACGAGTCAAACAGCGTGCTTCGACGGTCGGGGTCGGTCATTCGGTTCCTCCTCGGGTGGGGCACAATACCTAAGCCGCGTCGCCAGTCTCCGGGCGCACAAAAGGCCGACGGTCACACCAACCGCACGCACGCCCGAATCCCCACCCACCGCACGCTGATCGCCGGCGACGCCCTGGCCACCCACGACGGGCGCCCTATTGTCGGAGTCTTCAACGTTGACCCCGACCACGCGGCGCAAACAGCCACGAGGCTGCTGGACGAGCTTCGGCCATCCCGGCTCTGCGTGGCTCATGGAGCGCCACTCACAGGCGACCTCCGCAGCCGGTTCGACGCCTCCGAGGAGGTGCGCCTTTAAGTAGGAGGTCTGAGAACCGGCAATCCCGACCCGTGGACCTACGTGCCCTCCGGCCTCTCTCCATCGCGGGTTGCCGACGCCCAGATCAGGAAGTGGAAATTCGTGGGCGAGCAGACGACGCGCTGGTCGTGAAATGCGCGGCTACCCCCGTAGATCCTGTGGCTACCCCTGTAGATCCTGTGGCTACTCTAAGGGCTTGCGGGCCTCCCGCTCCAAGGCCCGTACCCCTCTTGACCTGCTCTTACTACGTCGGGCGGAGGAGATTTGAACTCCTGACCCCCAGACCCCCAGTCTGGTGCGCTACCAAACTGCGCCACCGCCCGTACACGATGCGAAAGATGAGGCTAACAGCTTCGGGCGGCCCCTACAGCTTGACGCCGGTCCGCACCGGTTCAGTGCCGGGCTGCCCACTCGACCACCCGGTCTATGACATCCTCCTTGCCCAGCTCCTGGTGGGGCTCGTGGCGGAAGCCAGGTAGAACGACCAGCTCTTTGTCCGGTGCGGCCATGGCTGCAAAGAGGTCCCGCGTCGAAGACAGCGGCACGATGGGGTCGGCCTCACCGTGGACGACCAGCGACGGTACGGTGAGCTCCGCCGCCCGGCCCAGGGCGACGCGGCCCGTCCGGTACATTTCGATGACCGTCCGGGCCGGTGCCCGCCCGTGCCACACCAACGGGTCATGGACAAAGCTCTCTACGATCTTCGGGTCCCGGCTGAGCCTTTCTGGGAGCACCCGGGCCACTCCGGCGCCCGGCGCTACGGAGGCCAGAGCGCGCACTGGCCAGACCTGCCAGAAAGGACGGCGGGCCAGGTGCACAGCCGGCGCCGACAGGACAAGGCCCCTCAGCTTGCCCGGCCTCGTAAGAGCGTAAGCCGCCGCCAGCGCGCCCCCCAGGCTATGGCCGAACATCACGACGCCGGCACCAGCCCTGTCGACCAGCTGGTCCAGGTCGGCCAAGGCCCACTCGAGGCGTTCGATGTTGGCCCGCGGGCCCTCGGAACGCCCGTGGCCCCGCAGGTCCATCGCCCACGTCACCGCCCCGCTAGTCGCAAAAGCGCTCCCCACATGGTCATAGCGCCCGGAGTGCTCGGCATAACCGTGTACCAGCACGACCGGCGCCCGCACTTCGGTGGTCCCCTGGGGCGGCGTCCAGCGCCGGACGAATAACCGCCGGCCCCGCTCCCCCACTATTGCGTCGGGCGACGGCATTGCTCGGGCGCCAGCGCTCGGCTGGCCCGAGCTCAGATGTGCTTCGGGAGCCATTCGATCAGCCAGTAAATGCGGTACACCATGTAGACGGTAACGCCCACGACGAGCAGCTTGAAGTGCCATGGGGCACCTTTGGTTTTTTCCTCCGCCGCCACCGGGCCGGCGGGCACCGCTGGAGCCACCGCCGCCTCGCCACCGGCCGAGGCGGCCAGGGACCTACCGCACGTCGGGCACTCGCCCGAGCCCACGAGCTGAGGCGGGTTCCAGAACTTGCTGCAATCGTCACACCAAGGCAACCGGCACATCCTCCACTGCCACCAGGCTACGACCGCCATTGTCCCCGGGATGTTCGCCATCTCCCGTGGGTTCTCGTCACTGCCGTCTAGTACGATTCGAACATACGTTCCCTTACGAAAAGGGGAACGGCCTCGCCGGTCTTCGTGCCGGCCCTGGTCCGAACGGCGGGTGGGAAGGAGCTGGTCCATGGCCTTGACGCTGGCGGAGCTGAAAGCCGCCATGAGCACGTATACCGCCGGCTTCGACGCTGACCTGGTGGCCCCCGGGCGGCTCAAAGAGCTCCTGGGCGACGCCGGGGCCATCGAACGCATGGCCGCCACCGTCTCCGCCCTAGTCGCCGCCCGCCTGGCCCGGGGAGCAGTAGACCGGGACCGCCCCGGGGGCGCGGGGCGGGCGGGCTCGGCCAAAGCGGCGGCACTGAGCCTGGCCAAGGCCACCGGCACCTCGCTCGGCGAAGCGCGCCGGGCCATAGAGGCGGGCCAGGCCATGGCCGACCAGCCCGAGGTGGCCTCGGCGGCCCGGGCCGGGGAGCTGAGCCGCCAGCAGGCCTACCTGGTCTCGGGGGCGGCGGGGGCCAACCCGGGGGCCACGGCCGGGTTACTGGCTACGGCCCGGGACAGCTCGCTCGGCGAGCTGGCCACCGAGGCGGCCCGGGCCCGGGCGGGGGCCGAGGACCTGGACCAGCGCCGGGCCAACGTGCGGGCCGCCCGCAGCTTGAGGGAGTGGACCGACCCCTACGGGACCTGGCAGCTGCACGCCCGGGGCCTGCCCGAAGACGGGGCTCGGGTCATGGCCGCCTTAGGGCCTCTGGCCGAGCGGGCGTTCGAGATGGCACGGGAAGAAGGCCGGCGCGAAGCCCCCGAGGCCTACGCCTTTGACGCCCTGGTGGAGCTGGCCTCGGGGCCGGGCGGCGGGGCCCCGGGCTACGAGGTCATGGTGCGCGTCGACCACTCGGCGTTGCTGCGTGGTTATGTAATTGACGGCGAGACCTGCGAGCTGCCCGGCTTCGGGCCCGTGAGCCCCCAGGTGGTGGCCGACATCATGGAGTGCGGCGACCCGTTCTACAAGTCCATCCTCACCAAGGGCAAGGACGTGGTGGGCGTGGCCCACCTGGGCCGGCGCCCCAACGCCCACCAGCGCTCGGCTCTGGACTGGCTCTACCCCACCTGCGCCGTTGAGGGCTGCGGGGTACGCAGCCGGCACTGCCAGACCGACCACCGCACCGACTGGGCCCAAAGCCATGAAACCGTGTTCGAGCTGTTGGACCGCCTGTGCAAAATGCACCACGACCTAAAGACCTACCAGGGCTGGGGCCTGGTGGAGGGCAAAGGTAAACGGCCCTTCGTGGCTCCCGAGGACCCCCGCCACCCCCGCCACGGACCGTCGGCGGCCCCGTCCGGGCCACCCCCAGCACCGCCGGCACCGCCCCCGGGCCCAGCACAGCCGGCGCCACGCCCCGGCCCAGCACCGAGCCCCCTACCGCCCACTCGGGCACCCTCTCAGCCGGCCCCGCCGGGGGCTCAACCCCGCCTGTTGTGACGCGGCAGGCCTTATGTCCTCGCAAGCGACGGTAATCCCCGGCTGTTGTGGCGCGGCAGGGCCAGGTGCCCCCGTTGAGAAGTTCGCCCTTGCCCCCGACCACAAGACGGTGAGCCGTCCCTCAGCGCAAACGGTAGCCGGCACCGGGCACGGTCTCGATCACGGGGGGGTCACCCAGTTTGCGGCGGAGCCTTCCTATGGTGACCTGCACAGTCTTTGTAAACGGGTCAGCGTTCTCGTCCCATACCTGTTCCAGGAGGTCCTCGGCACTAAGGAACGCCGGGCTCGCCTTCATGAGCGCCTCCAGCAACGCCAGCTCCTTGACTGAAAGCTCGAGCTGGCGGTCGTCGCGCACAACTGTGCGGTTCAGAGGGTCGAGCACCAGGCCACCCGCTCGCAGGACACGGGGCTTCGCTGTCGGTTTTCGCCGAGCCAGGGCACGCACCCTCAGGACGAGCTCGGGGAAGTGGAACGGCTTGCTCAAGTAGTCATCGGCCCCGAGGCGTAATCCCGAGACGCGGTCTCCCGGCGTGCCGGAGGCGGTGAGCATGAGCACCATGGCGGGGCGGTCCCCTTCGGTAATCATGCGGCACACCACATCACCGGGCAGGCCGGGGAGGTCTCTGTCCAGCACCACGACGTCGTAATCGTTGATGTTGACCTTGCTGGCGGCGTCCAGCCCGTCATAGGCCACGTCCGCCGCTATGCCCTGGTCCCGCAGCCCCTCGGCAATATCGTCAGCCAGGCGCCGCACGTCTTCGACGACAAGGACCCTCATACCCGCACAGGTGCCGCGGGGAGCTCGACCACGACTCGTAGGCCCCCCTCGGGGCGCGCCTGTAATTGCAGGCTGCCACTGTGCCCGCTGGCAATGGCCCTGACAATCGATAGGCCCAGGCCCGTCCCGTCATTATTAGCCACCCGCTCGGCACCTAACCGGTAAAAGGGCTCGCCCAGATGTTGCGCGTCTTCTTGAGGGATAACCGCTCCGTCGCTTTCGACGACGAGGCGCGCTCGGGCACCGCTAAAGTCGCTGGAGATATGGACACGGCCGCCGGGGACATTATGGCGGACGGCGTTGTCGACCACATTGGCGACGAGCCGGGCAAGCAATGTCTCGTTCCCGGTCACGTCGCCTTCGACAGTACCGTCGTCAACGACAAGCCCCCGTCGCACTATCTCGGCGCGATCGGCATCAAGGGCTTCGGCTACAAGGCTACGCAATGAAACCTCGGTGATCTCACCAACCCCACCCTGCTGGGCGCGGGCCAGGAGCAACAAACCTTCGAGCAGCTTGTCCGCCTGGTCCAGGCCTTCCTCCAGTTTCCCCGCCAGGACGGTCACTTCCGCAGGCACGGGAGAGGGCTTGCCCAAGGCGACGTCCAAAGACGTACGCATCATGGCCAGGGGTGTCCGCAGTTCGTGAGAGGCGTTGGCTACAAACCGGCGCTGTGCCTCGAAAGCCGTCTCCAGCCTGGCCAGCAGGCCGTCGATGGTGTCGCCCAGGTCCTTCAGTTCATCGGCCGGGCCGTGGACGGCGAGCCGCTCGTTAAGGCTTTCCTCGGAGATGTGACGGGCTGTGATGGTCATGGCCCGCAGCGGGCGCAGTACCCGGCCGGCGACCAACCAGCCCAGCCCGATGGAAACCACCGCCATCAAGGCGAGGGCGATGCCGGACTCGATCAGCAGGCGGTGCAGTTCGCCCGGGGTCGGCAGGGTGGCCTGAAAGCCCAGGAAGTTCAGGCTGCCCGGCAATCTGTTGCCTAGAAGGGCCCGGACCGGGGACGGCGGCTGCGGTGGCGTCGGTCCACCGCCGGCAGAGCGAGCAATGACCAGCCCGCCGGGGCCGGGGGCCGGGATGACGACCTCTGCCTTGGCCGGTACGAGCTTCACACTTCCCTTGACGGTCCCCGCCACGTGAAAAAAAGCCCGCACGGGCTGGCCCGCCACGAGGGCGTAGGTTATGGCGAGCAGGCCGGCGCCGGACGCCAGGAAGAGGCCGCCGTAAAGGGCCGTAAGGCGCAGGCGGACAGTACGCCGTGGCCAGTGCACCCGTGAACGTGGAGCCACGACTACCTCTCTCTTTTGGTTGCTCTTGTGCCCATTAGCTTCGTCGATCGGTGGTAACAGCGGGATAACAGCGCCTGTTGGGACGGTGTTACCGGTGTAGCCCTACAACGGTCCCACGACCGGCCACACACCCGGTGGCACTCCCATTTTGCCCAGTCCGGAGCGCCGCCTCAGGCCACGGCGCTTCCGGCTGCTTGCCACCATGACTGGGCCGGACCAGCAATCCCGGCACCAGTAACCCCGACCGACAGCTCATGGCCCACCGCGGTCCGAACAGGCGCGTCGCGCACCCGTACCTCAACGGGAATGTGTTGCCTCGAGCCCGGTCCGGGCGATGGAGATCATGCGGTCTCGGGCGCCGGCGTCCCGGGCGACACAGCCGGTGATGATGGCCTTGACGTCATCGGCCTCGACGTCGTCGCGTACGGCGCCGGCCTTTTGGGCTCGGGCGAGCAGCTGGCCCATGACGCCCATGATGTCGTGCCTGCCGTGCGAGGACGCGGTGCCGAGGTCGTAGCCGGCGCCGGCCAGCGCTTCGGCGAGCCCCCTGTTGGCGGTGCCCTCGGTCACGATCTCGGCGAAGTAGGCGAAGAACGCCTCCCCGGGCTCGCTCGAAGCGAGCAACGACTGCCCGATGCCGTCGAGCCGTTCGACCCGGCTCATGAAAACAGCTTCGAACAGCAGCTCTTTTGTCGGGAAGTGCCGGCTCACCGTGCCGGTGCCGACGCCCGCCCGCCTGGCGATCTCGTGGACGGAGACCGAGAGCCCCTCCCTGGCGAACGTGTCAAAGGCGACCTCGATCACCCGTTCACGGTTCCGGCGGCCGTCGGCCCGCATAGCACGACCCTGGCCCGGGCGTTCGCCGGGCATATCAGTCATCGTCGTCGGCTGGGGCCGGGGTTTGTTTATCGGCCATGGACCAGATCTTCTGCCGCCCTCTTGACACACGGGATGCTCGTCCCGCATAGTTGTAGACGGGATGGTCATCCCGGATGATAATCGACGGCGGCGCACGGGCACCCGGCGCCCTGTAGAGGCCCCCCTCTGGTTACAGGCGGCCAGAAGCAGATAACAGCAAATCAACAGGGCCTGTTACGTTCGTGTTACCGCGCTCCACGTATAACGAGGCTCATGACCAAACTGCCAAAGCGACCCGTCGGGCTGGGACCACGGAGGGCCGCTTTCTTCACCTTATTGATGGCGGGTGCCCTGCTCCTTACCGCTTGCGGAAGCAGCCCCAGCGGCTCGGCCGTCGCTCACCTCTCCACCACGACGACCCAAGCGGCCAGCTCACGAGGCAGCGGCTCGCCGGTGAGCACCGTCCCTCAAGCGGGCAGCGGTCCTCAAGCGGGCAGTGGCTCGGCGTCGGGTGGCAGCTCAGGACAGAGCCAAAGTTTCGCCATGAGCGGCGGCGGCAACGAGGCCCAGATGCTGGCCTATGCGCAGTGCATGCGTTCGCATGGGGTGGCGAACTTCCCCGACCCCAACGGCCAGGGGGTAATACAAGGCAGCGGTATAGACCCGGGCTCGGCTAGTTTCCAAGCCGCCGACAAGGACTGCCGGCACCTCTTGCCCAACGGCGGCCAACCCTCGGCGGCTCAGCAGGCCAAGGCCCTGGCGCAGGCGCTCAAGTACTCACAGTGCATGCGTTCCCATGGCATCTCCGATTTCCCCGACCCCCAGTCCCAGCCCGGAGGCGGGATCAGGATCAGTCTCCGCGCCGGTCCCGGCGGCGACCTCAACCCGCAAAACCCCCAGTTCCAGGCGGCTCAAAAGGCGTGCCAGGGCCTCATGGGCGGGCCTTTTGGCGCCGGTCCGGCGAAATCGGCCGCCTGAATGGCCACCAAGCGCCCCGTGGCCCTGCGGCACGCAACGGGGAGCCATACGAGGTACCACTCCCAAGAAAGTCCCTTAGAACTCAACGGTGTTCTCCGGGCCGGGCCAGGGTGTTCCCCTATTCCTGCCTTGTCGAAGAGCAGAGATAATACTTTCATGGGTTACTCCCGAACTCCCGCCTTAGGAAATCCCCGCCGGCGCGCTTGGCGCGGTGGGTTGCGCACCCTGGCTGTGTGTGGTCTCGCTCTCGTTGCCGCCGCCTGCGGCGGCGGGAGCTCTCACGGCTCTGCGAACGCGGTCGCCCACCTGGGCACCACGACCAGCACGGCCGGCAGCGCGCCGGGTGCAGGGCCGGGACCGGGTGGGGGCCCGACCAAAATCGGCGCCGACCTGATGAAGTACTCCTCGTGTATGCGCGCCCACGGCGTGGCCGACTTCCCCAACCCGGTCATCTCTGCCAACAGCGTGGGGCTCCAGATAAACCCGAGCATCGCCGGCTCGCCGGACTTCAAGACGGCGCAAGCGGCGTGCCAGCACCTGCTGCCGGTCCGGCCCACGGCCCAGAACTTCACCACGGCCCAACAGGCGGACTACTTGAAAGCGGCCCAGTGCATGAGGGCCCACGGCATCAATGGCTTCCCCGACCCCGACTTCTCAGGCGGTGGCATCAGTTTCCCCTTGCCCCAGGGCATGAACGCAAACTCCACCCAGTTCGAGGCAGCCCGGGAGATATGCCAGAAGCTGATCCCCAACGGCCTTCCTTACAGTGCTTCTTCGGAGGGCCAATGAAACCGACGGCAGTTGTGTAGCCAACGGAGGTCCACCAACGAATGACTAGCACCCAACCGGGCACGACCGGGGCCCCTGCCCTGGGCTGGCAAGCGGCCGGTCCCGGAGCCTCCTCCGACGGGCCCGGCGGGCGGCGCCGGCGCCGGCGTTGGCTCATCGGCGGCGTGGTCGTTGCGCTAGTGGCTGGGGCGGGTGCCGTTGTAGCGGTCACAAACCCGTTTTCCAGCCCGTCCAGCTCCAACAACGGCGTGACCGACAACGCCTACCCGATCTCGTACACCACCGTCGAGCGCGAGCCGCTCCAGTCGCAAACTGAGGTTCAAGGCACCCTCACTTTTGCCAGCACCAACAACAGCAGTACGACGGCCAATGTGGTCCTCCCGGCCGGCACTGCCACCTCCACCGTCCAGCAGGCCGAAGAACTGGTCGCCAGTGCCCACCAGGCACTCTCCGCCGACGAAGCCGCTCTCCAGTCCACGAAAGCTTCCAACGCCGAGAGCCTGTCCCAGGCCGAGCAGGCGGTAAGCGCAGACGAGGCCAGCCTGGCCCTCGCCAACACCGCCAACTCCGAGGGCCTTACCCAGGTACAGCAGAGCAGCAACTCGGACCGGGCCGCCCTGGGCGCGACCAAGACCGGCAACTCCCAGTCCCTGGCCCAGGCCGAACAGGCCGTGGCCCAGGACGAGGCCGCCCTGGCTACGACCAAGACCGGCAACTCCCAGTCCCTGGCCCAGGCCGAACAGGCCGTGGCCCA
>CAYZVQ010000017.1:0-4638 GCA_964481925.1 uncultured Acidimicrobiaceae bacterium | reverse complement strand
CGCCCTGGCTACGACCAAGACCGGCAACTCCCAGTCCCTGGCCCAGGCCGAACAGCAGCTCCAAGTAGCGGGCTCAACGCTCAGCACCGACCAGGCTCAGCTCCTTTCGGACGAGGCAAAGCTTTCTGCCGCCCAGCAGAAAGAGGCATCCGATTGCGCGGCCGGCGGCTCGGCCGCTGCGGGCACCGGGAGTTCCGGTAGCGGGAGTTCTGGTAGCGGGAGTTCTGGTAGCGGGAGTTCTGGTAGCGGGAGCACGGGGTCGGTTTGTTCGACCGACGAGGCCCAGGTGGCGCAGGACCAGTCCACCGTCACCAGCGACAAGCAGGCGGTAACCACCAACCAAGCGGCGGTCCAGTCGGACCGGGGGGACATCGCCTCGACCAAGACGAAGAACGGCCAGGCCACCCAGCAGGCCCAGGCCCAGCTGCTAGCGGCGCAACAGGACGTGGCCTCGACCAGGACCAAGGACAGCCAATCGCTCCAACAGGCCCAGGCCCAGCTCGCCGCCGCCCAGCAGGACGTGGCCTCGGCCCAGACCAAGAACGGCCAGGCCACCCAGCAGGCCCAGGCCCAGCTGCTAGCGGCGCAGCAGGATGTGTCCTCGACCAGGACCAAGGACACCCAATCGCTCCAACAGGCCCAGGCCCAGCTCGCCGCCGCCCAGCAGGACGTGGCCTCGACCAAGACCAAGGACAACCAATCGCTCCAGCAGACCGAGGCCCAGCTCGCCGTCGCCCAGGGGAACGTGGCGTCGACCAAGACCAAGAACGGCCAGTCCGCCCAGCAGGCCCAGGCCCAGCTCGCGGCCGCCCAGGGGAACGAGGCCTCGACCAACACCAAGAACGGCGAGACCACCCAGCAGGCCCAGGCCCAGCTCGCCGCCGCTCAAGCGGGCGTGACCTCCACCAACACCAAGGACCAGCAATCCGCCCAGCAAGCCGAGGCCCAGCTCAACGCGGCCCGGCTCACTCTCTCCCAGGACGAATCGGCGCTGGCCGACGACCGGGACGACGCCGCCATCGGGGCCACGGGCGGGGGCGGGAGCGGGAGCGGAGGCGGGAGCCCGACCTACACCTATCTCCCCCAGGTCGGCCAAGTCGTCCGCCGGGGCCAGGAGCTGTTCGCCATCGACGGCCAGGAGAGCATCCTGTTCTATGGCAACGTCACCCCGTGGCGGGCGTTTATGCCAGGCATGTCACCAGGGCCCGACGTGGCTGCCCTCAATACGAACCTGAACGCCCTCGGCTACGGCAAGGACCTCGGCGGCGACAGCTTCACGGCCGCCACCGAGGCGGCGGTCAAAGCTTTCCAGTCGGCTGACCACATGCCGGCTACCGGCCAGATCGCCCTGGGGTCGGTCCTGTTCGAGCCGGGCACCGTCGAGGTCAACTCGGTCGCTCCTACGCTCGGTTCCAGCCCTTCTGGCGGCCAAGCCGTTCTTCAAGTGACTCTCACCGCCCGTCAGGTACAGATCGCCCTCGACGCCTCCCAGCAGTCTGACGTCGCAGTCGGCGACGCCGTGAGCATTGTCATGCCGGACAACTCGACCACGCCGGGGGTGGTCTCTTACGTCGGGACCATAGCCACCACTCCCTCCTCGCAGAACGGCGGCTCGGGCACGCCCACCATCAACGTCAACGTCACCCCCCTCGACCCGGCTGCCACGGGGAACCTGGACGACCTCCCCGTCAACGTCTGGATCACCGAAGCGAGCGTCCCCACCGCCCTCGTGGTCCAGGTGGACGCGCTCGTCGCCCTGTCCGGTGGTGGCTACGCGCTCGAGGTGGCCCCAGCCCACGGCGCGCACTACCTGGAGGCGGTTTCTCTCGGGTTGTTCGACGACGCTGATGGGCTTGTGCAGGTGACCGGGGCCGGTGTCCAGGCCGGCCAGAGGATCGTGGTGCCCCAGGTATGACTGGGCCTCTGACTGGGCCTCTGACTGGGCCGCTCCCAGGCCTGGTACCAGGCACACCTACGGCCGATGGCGCGGGGCCGCTCGTCCTGCAGCTCGAGGAGGTGACCAAGACTTACCCCGTCGAGCCCCCTGTCGAGGCGCTACGGGGGGTCAGCTTCAGCATCCACCAGGGGGAGCTGGTGGCCATTGTGGGGCCGTCGGGGTCGGGTAAGACGACCCTGCTCCACTTGATGGGCGCCCTCGACCGCCCGAGCAGCGGCCGGGTGCTGGTCACGGGCCTCGACGTGGCGACGCTGGCCGACAGGGAGCTCTCGGCGTTGCGGGCTACCCGGATCGGCTTCGTCTTCCAGCAGTTCTTCCTGGCCGAGCACCAAAGCGTCCTCGACAACGTCGCCGACGGCCTCCTCTACGCCGGCGCCTCCCTCTTGGAGCGACGACAGGCTGCTTCCCGGGCGCTCCTACGGGTGGGCTTGGCCGACAAGCTGGGATCGCTGCCCACCAAACTTTCGGGCGGGCAGCGCCAGCGGGTCGCCATCGCCAGGGCGATCGTCGGCCGCCCCGCCATTGTGCTGGCTGACGAGCCGACTGGCAACTTGGACTCTGCGGCGGGAGCATCGGTGCTCGAGCTGTTCGCCGAGCTCAACGCCCAGGGGTCCACCATCGCCGTGATCACCCACGATATGGGGGTGGCGGCCCGGACAAAGCGGGTAGTGCAGCTGCTCGACGGCCGAGTCGTCTCTGACGGGTCTCCTGGCCCTGGGCCTGCAGCTACCGGGGGCCCGCTTCATGAGTAACCCGGTCCCCCCCGTACCAGCTCGTCTTCGCCTCCGGGACCTGGCCCGGTTGTCGAGCGTCGGCATCCGGACCCGCAAGCTGCGCGCCGGCCTGTCCGCGCTCGGCATCGCCATCGGCGTCGCCGCCATCGTGGCCGTGCTCGGGCTCTCCGCCTCCTCGCAGGCGGGGTTGCTGGCCGAGATCAACAAGCTCGGGACCAACCTGCTCACGGTCACCAACGGCCAGACGCTTTTCGGCCAGACCGCTGAACTGCCCATTGACTCGCCCGGGATGATCGGGCGCATCGGGCCGGTGACGAACGTCCAGTACGTGGGGTCGCTGAGCAGCGCCAGCGTCTACAAGAGCCCGTTCGTCCCTTCGGTGGACACCAACGCGCTTTCCGTTGACGCCGCCAGCCTGGGGCTGCCCGGAGCAGTGGGGACGACGGTCGCTCAAGGGGCCTACCTGAACGCCGCCAACCAGAACGAGCCCGTGGCCGTCCTCGGCGCCGCCGCCGCTCAGCGCTTAGGGATCGACTACATCTACTCGGGGCAGCGCATCTGGCTGGGGGGGATGTGGTTCTACGTGGTCGGGATCCTCAACCCGGCGGTCCTGACGCCCGAGATCGACTCGGCCGTGCTGGTGGGCTTCCCCGCGGCCGAGACTTACCTCGGTTTTGACGGCCACCCCTCCGAGATCTACCTGCGTTGTGAGACTTCCCAGGTAAACGCCGTCTATTCGGTGCTGGCCAACGCAGCCAACCCCGAAGCTCCCAACGAGGTCGACGTCGCCCAGCCGTCAGAGGCGCTGACCGCCGAGGCGGACGCCAAGGCCGCTCTGAACACCCTGTTCCTCGGCCTAGGGGCGGTGTCGTTGCTGGTCGGCGCGGTCGGCGTGGCCAACATCATGATCATCTCGGTGCTGGAGCGACGCTCCGAGATAGGGCTGCGACGGGCGCTCGGCGCCACCAAGGGCCATATACGCCTCCAGTTCATGTCAGAGGCGGTGCTGCTCTCGCTACTGGGCGGGGCTGTCGGGGTGGCTGTCGGCGCCCTCGCCACGGCCATCTACGCCTCGACGCAGCCTGGTTGGCTCGTAGTCGTGCCCCCGCTCGCCTGGGCCGGCGGGTTCGGGGCAGCCCTCCTCATCGGTGCGGTAGCCGGCCTGATGCCGGCCCTGCGAGCAGCCCGGATGTCGCCCACTGAAGCGCTGTGGAGCATCTGAGCCCGGACGTCGCCCACCCAAGCGCGGGGGAGCGTGGACGCAACGCCGGTGGGGGACAGGCTCCGGCATGGGAGTGGCCTCGCTCGGGTAGCCTTAGCCCATGCCGGTCCTCGGCTCCGGCCTCTCCGCCTTCCCGGTACTGGCCGCCGGGGGGGGCCACTGGACTGACGTCCTGGCCCAGCCGTGGTTGGCGGCCGCCGGTGCGGTGTGCGCCATCGCCGCCACTGTCTGGGCCCGGGCCGCGGCCCGGCTGGCCCGGGCGGCCCGGCGCATCGAAGCCGAGACGCTCGCTTCGGGGACCAGTTCCGAGGCGGCCAACCTGGCCCGCAGCGGGTTCAACAAGGACCTCCACGCCGCCATCCTTTATGCCGTGCTGGCCGCCGGCTTGGTGCTGGCGTCGTTCTCCACGTCCGCCTGGTTCGAGGTCCTCCTGCTGGCCGTCACCGTGCCCGCCGTGTTCTCGCTGCGCTATGCGCCCCGTTTCCTGGCCGAGGCCCGCCTGGCCGAGCAGAGGTCACGCCTGGAGCGACGGGCCGAAGAAGTACTCGCCCAAGAGGACCTGGCCCCCCGGCGTTGGGCGGCTCGCCTGGCCCCCGAAACCCTGCCCACATATGAAGGTTTTGATATCGGGTGGGTCTACGAGCCCGGGACCGGGATGATGGCCGGCGATTTCTACGACGTCTTCCCCACCAGCCCCGACCGGCTGGCCGTCGTCATCGGCGATG
>CAYZVQ010000016.1:0-30950 GCA_964481925.1 uncultured Acidimicrobiaceae bacterium | reverse complement strand
ACATCGCCGCCTACTACTGCTACATCAACCGGGTCGCCCACGGCCTCGGCCTTCAAGGCGAGGCATGACGCGCTCGACGCCCGGGCCCCGCTTTTGCGCTGCCCTCCAAAACGACCGACCGATCACTGAGACGATCGAGGACGCGAAACTGGCCGAAGACCTGGGCTATGGCGAGGTATGGGGCAACGAGAACGGCCATGGCCGCGGGGTCTTCACGGAGATGGCCGCCATCGCCAGCGTGACGACGTCCATCGGTCTCGGCATCGGGATCGTGAACCCCTTCCACCGTCACCCGTCGGTGATCGCCATGGAGGCAGCTGCTCTCGACGAACTGTCCGGCGGGCGGCTACGGCTCGGCATCGGGGCCGCGCAGTGGAACCTTCGCCACCTGGGCGAGGCCGACGCCCGCACGGCGCGGCCCTACACGGCGACGATCGAGGCCGTCCGGATCATCCGGGCCATGCTCCATGGCACACCCAGTATCACCAGCGAGATCTTCGAAGTCCGCCCCGACACCCATCTCGACTTCCGCCCCGTACGCCCGGACCTCCCCGTCTACCTTGGCCCGGTCAACCGAAGGATGCTGCGAGGCGCGGGTGCCTACGCCGATGCCATCGAGCTCGGGGCGATCATGTCGGTGGGCTATGTGGCGTTCGCCCTTCGGCTTATCGCCGAAGGGGCCCGAAGCCAGGGCCGCGACCCCGCGTCGCTCGACATCGCGGCACCGCTCATGACCGCGGTGGCCCGTGATGGGCTCGCCGCCCGTGCCGCCGTCAAGGTCCCCCTCGCCTATTACCTCCATCGAGTCGAGCCTGTTGTCGTGGACGAATCAGGCGCCGACAAACAAGCCGTCGACCGGGTCAGGGCGGCGGTGGCCGAACACGGTGCCGAGGCCGGGGCCAGGTTCGTGACCGACGAGCTCATCGACACCTTCGCGGTGGCAGGCACACCGGACCACGCCGTGGAGCGCTTTGGTGAGTACGCCTCCGCCGGCATCCGCGGCCTTATCGTCCAGTTCGTCCCCGGCCTGGACCGCTCCGATGGCCTTGAACTTGTCGCCAAGGAGGTCGTCCCTCATGTACACAACTGAGCCGGGACCGGACCAGGTTCATGAGACCGCGCCACCATTGCTCCTCGAGCACGTTTTCGACCACCCCACGTCGGTCCTCGACCTGGTCGTCCGACATGAGCCCTACTGGAACCAGTCCCGGTACCAACCGGCCGCCCCGCGAGCCGCGGCCGCCACCACCCCGGCGGGTCACCCCTTCGCCATGGCCGGTGGCTCTCCCCCACTGTTCCGGGGGAACTGGGCCGACACCTCGATGGTCGTCGAGGGCGCGACGCCATTGTTCGATGACCCGGTGCTTCACCACGCCGCCCGCTCGCTCTTCGGGGGCATAATCTCTGTCCCGAGTTTCCTCTACGTAAACGTCACCGCCCCCATGCCGGGCATCGACGCCGGCCACGTCGATGTCCCTTCGTTCCGGGGCTTAGACCGCCGGGCCGTACCCGGTTGGCTCTTGTTGGCCATGCAACGCTCGGGCCTGTTCGCCCGGTGGGCGGTGCGTACTGCTACCGCCGTGGTGTGGTTTTACGACGGGCCTGGAGGTGAGCTCAGCTATTGGCCTACCGGCCCGGCCGGGCCTCCCCTGAGCGTCCCGCCGACCACCAACACCGCGATAGTCGGCGACAACGACCGCATGTTCCACCGGGTGGAGGCCGTCGGCGACCCCGGCCGATGGCGTTCGGTCGCACGCGACGCCACGTTGCACTACGCGGGCCAGGACCGCTGGGAGCTACGAGAGGGCACTGAAGTGGTCGAGGCTTACCGCTTTGGCGAGCTCCGGGTCAGCCTGTCGTGGAAGGCCGAGGTCTTTGCCGATGACGCCGAGCACCGGCACCGGGCGTCTCACACCGATGACCTCACCGCCGAGCGGGCCCTGTCCGTCATGGCTGCTGCACTTGGAGAAAAGGGCATGTGGGACGGCCGGCCTGTCGACGTTGCCAACCCGGCCTGGGTGGAGGCGGTCATGGTGACCTACCCGCGCCCGGCCGCCCCGGGGCTCACGACGCTTTGACTGGCCGTTGCTCTTCGCCCGGCACGCGAGACAGCGCCTGCTTGGCCGAGACGAACTGGTCGGTGACCAGCCCGAGGCCGTTAGCTACCCGGTTCGTGTAGTTGATATGGGCAACGTGACTGTTGATGTCGAGGACCGTTCGATCGTCGAAGCCGACTGCTCGCAGCGCTTCGACATCAGCCTCGACGATAGTGCCGGGCGCAACAGTGAGCTTGTGCGTATAGCGGGCAATGGCCGCCTCCTCAGCGTCGAGGTCTTCGTAGCGCCCCTCATCGAGAGCGCGAATGACGTCGTCGCCCCCCGTCAGCTCGCGCAGCTGCACAATGCCCAGCGACGAACAATGAGAAGTGCGGTTCAATATCGAGCCCAGGTACAGGATCAACGCCCGCTGGCGACCGGTGAGCTGCGACTCGACAGAAAAAGTGGCCCGGTAGATAGAAAGACGTGCGTGCACCAGCTCCGGCTCCAGGCTTCCGAGCTGGGTGAACTCGGTGGGCCGCCCGAGCGAACGCGCCTGCCAGGCATAAGCCTCGGCCAGCCGACCTTCGGCTTCTTCGGGTGCGATGGTCGTGATCCAGGGCATTGCGGGTACTCCTTGGTAACGACCCTAGCTCCGGGCCACCAGCGGCAGCCCGGACCTAGGGTGGGATGACCGAAAAGCTCGTCTTTCGGCTCCTAAAGGTGCAGTCTCCTAAAGGTGGAGTTGGGGGTCGAGGAACTCGTTGGTGGCGATATCAGAAGGCACCAGCCCGACCTTGACCGGCTTGCCCTGTTTGGCGAATATCGGGGAAAGACTGTTTATAAGCCCTTGCACCCGGCTCGCCTGGAAGCTCCCTAGGACCCCGTCCGGGCCGTTGGCGACGATGCCGTCGGCCTTCATCACCTGCACGGCGGCGGCACCGCTGCCGACCGTGAGCAAGAACCCCTTGGCATCAAGGGCGTTTATGAACTTCACCAGGACTTGGTCGACGGTGGTGGGATTATGCACATAGTCGATGAGCGCTTGTTGGAACAACGGCACGAGCTTGGCCAAGCAGGCGTGGTACTCGGCCAGGACGCTCGGCCGAGCGGCTAGGGCGTTCTCATACGTAGGATAGGCGTTGCCCACCAGCAGGACCTTGACCGGCTTGTCCCATTGTTTAAGCTCATGCTCGTAGAAGTACGGCTCATAGGTGGCAAAGCCCTGCGAGATGACGTTGCCGTTGGCCGCCACGAACTGGGCCGGGCCACCATCGTAGGACGTGTTCAGCTGCGCCTGGTTGAACCAACCTTCTCCTAAAAAGACGTCGGTCATGGTCTCACCGCTATAGAGCAACACGGTGTCCTTGCTCTTCCCGATGGCCGCAACGGAGTTGAAATTCCAGCTCGGGTTCCCCCAGAAGAACACAGTCGGGTTCTTTTCGTACTCGCCGAAGACGGCGGTGGTCGGTTGGTGGGCGGAGTTCTCGATCGCTTCGTCCGTCCCGACCATGCCCAAGAGGATCGAATTGTTAACGTAGAGCTGGCTGGTCACGGTCTGGTAACCGACGGCCGGCCCGCCCGCTTTTATCTCCAGGTTAACGCCGGTGGCGCCGAGCGGCCCCGTGTAGGTGTCGTTCTGGCTGCTGATCGTGCCGTTGGCGCCGATCAGCTCGTACAAGAACCCGTGGTCCGGCTCGGGCCACCAGTTGGTCTGCACGATGATGGTCGAAGGGCAGATCCCCTTCAGGTCGGTCGTGAAGGGGCTGGCCTGCGTCGTCGCCGAGCCCGCCAACGCCCTCGTGCTTATTGGGCTGGCGTACGAACCGGATGGGGACAGGGCGACCGAAGTGAGGCCTAGAACGGCCGCCCCCAGCCCCACTCTGAGCGTGGGCTTCCTAAGGCCCTTAGTGGGCCGTAGGCCCGTACTCGTCAAGAACTTCATTTTGGCGGGAGTCTCCTTTTTTTCTCTCGTCTTTCCGGTGCCTCGGTGCTCAGTAAGTCAGCGGTCGTCAGTACTACTGGTTCGGTCAGTTCACTAGTACCTATGGTTACGGTAAGTCTGATCGATTTAGTCAACAATAGGGTCCCTCCACTTCCCTGTCAAGGGGCGCCGGTGTGGCCCGCTGAAGGGGGGCCACGCTGTTAGCCGGACCTGCTAAGAGTCGTCTTCGACATGGTGGGCGGACTCATGCCACGAGCCAACAACCAGGCGGCCCAGTAGCCCGAAGGCCCAGAAGATGGAAAGACCGAGCAGGACCGCCATGATCACCGCCGCGAACAGTTGCTGGGACTGAAGCGACTCTGTGTAGTTGTCGATCATCCGGCCGATCCCGGCCTGGCCCTGCTGGAAGAAGAAGTCGCCCACGATGGCGCCGATCACTGACAGCCCGGCCGCGATCCGGAAACCGGTGAAGATCGCCGGCAACGCGGCGGGTAACTGTAGCTTCCAAAGCCGCCTGAACCTTCCGGCGCGGTGAAGCGTGAACAGGTCATGGTGGCCCCGGTCGACCGACTTGAGCCCGAACAGGGTATTGGTGATGATCGGGAACAACGAGATCATCACGCAAACTATTGTCCTGCTGGTAAACCCGTACTGGAACCAGAAGCCGATCAGCGGCACGAGGGCCAGGATGGGCACGGTCTGGACGATCACGGCCCAAGGGTAAAAGGAACGCTCGACCCATCTGGCCTGGCTCATGGCGATGGCGAACGACATGCCGAGCACGATCGAGATGCCGAGGCCGACAAATGCGACCCGGGCCGAAATCCAAAGCCCTATAAGGATCTGGCTGAAGTTCTGCCAGTTGAGGAAGCCGGTTTCGAGGACCTGCTGGGGCGGCGGTAGCAGGAACCGGCGCTCGGCGTCGAGGACCACGTAGGACATGAAGTACCAAAAGCCGATGATGACAGCGAGCACGAAAAAAGGTGGGACCACGAGGCTCACGGCCTTGCGCAGGCGATGACGAGCTTGTGACATAGGTCTTGGACCGGGGTCGCCGGGAACGATCACTACCGACGGAGCCTCACTTTTGACTTCGGGCGGGTTGGCGAGCGTTGTCATTGGTACTCCTGGCGCAGCGCGTCGGACACGGTCCTGGTAAGGCGGACGAACTCCGGGTCGAAACGAAGCGAGTCGCGTCGCGGGCGTTCCAGGGGCACCGCCACTTCGGCGACGACCCGGCCCGGCCGAGGCGACATCACCAATACGCGGTCCGATAGGTACACCGCCTCGCTCACCGAGTGGGTGACCAGCAGCCCGGCGAAACGCTGCTGCTCGAATATGCGCAACAGTTCGCCGTTGAGCCGCTCCCGGGTTATCTCGTCCAAGGCCCCGAAGGGCTCGTCGAAGAGGAAAACGTTGGGCTGCAACGCCAGGGACCGGGCTAGGGAGACCCGCATGCGCATCCCGCCCGACAGCGCCCGCGGCCGGTGCGTCTCGAAGCCCTCCAGGCCCGTGAGGACAATGGCGTCGGCCGCCCGCCGGCGGCGCTCTTCCTTTGGCAGGTCGTGCAGCTCCGCGAACAGTTCGATGTTCCGCAGAGTGGTCCGCCACGGCAGCAATGTCGGGTCCTGAAAGACATAGCCCAGGCTGTCCTGGTCGGCTCGGACCGATCCTGAGGTCGCGGCAGTCAGCCCCGAGGCGATCCGTAGGAGGGTCGACTTGCCGCAGCCGGAGGGGCCGACAATGGCCACGAACTCACCGGGCGCCACCGCCGTCGAGAACTCCTCGACGGCCACCGTCCCATCCTTGAACGTCTTGGTCACCCGGTCGAAAAGGATCCCCGAGGGGGTCTCGCCGTTGGCGCCCACCGACGGCCCGAGCCCGGACGCCTTCACCGAGACCATGACCGTCCCATGACCTTGGCCTCGGGGACGTTGTCGATCTCCGTGGTGGTAGAGGTGCGGGCGACCACCCGGCCGGCTTTGACCACCAGTCGGGCCGGGTGAGCGGCGGCGATCACCTCGGCGACGGTGGTCCCCGGAATAGCGACGAGGTCAGCCACGGCACCAGCCTCTATGCGCCCGGGCCCGAGGCGCAGCGCCGTCCTGGCGGCATGGGTGACCGCCCAAAGCGCCTCCGCCGGCTGGAGGTGGCCGGCGGTGACCAACAACGACGCCGTCTCGAGTGGGTCGGCCCGGCCCATCGGGTTGAAGGGGTCACGCAGGTTGTCGCCCCCCGCGGCTACTGTCACCCCCGCGTCGAGCAGCGGGCGCAGCGCGGTCAGGCCCCTTGGGGGGGGCACGGTCCCCCGTGCCTGCAGGTAAAGGTTGGTAAGCGGTAGCGTCACGACGCTGACCCCGGCCGACGCGGCGGCCTCGGCCACCGCCGATTGGGCCGCTGGGGGCTGGGAGCCGAGGCTCACGCA
Source organism: uncultured Acidimicrobiaceae bacterium (assembly GCA_964481925.1). Lineage (GTDB taxonomy): Bacteria > Actinomycetota > Acidimicrobiia > Acidimicrobiales > Palsa-688 > Fen-671. Next base: position 24,544 of record CAYZVQ010000016.1, on the reverse strand, counting down.
ATGGCTGGCCGTAATGGCGTGGGCGAAGCCCGACCGGGCCAGGTCGATCAGGTCCGGGAGCGTGAACCGGCCTGAGTCGGTCGTCTCGTCGACGTGCAGGTCGATCGGTCGGCCGAAGTCGGACGCCGTCTGGGCAAAGATGTCGAGGCACTGCTTGGGGTCGTCATCAAGGTAGGCGGCACCGCCGACCACGTCCGCTCCGAGTTCGAGCGCAGCCCGGAGATAAGCCCGGTTGTCAGCGCCGGCCGGGCCTGACAACGGCAGGCCCGTCAACGCCACGATCTGGATGTCAATGAGGTCCGCGAGCTCGTCGCGCACAGCGACGAGGGCCTCGACCGACTTCGTGCCTATCCCGGCGCCCAGATCGGTGTGGCTACGAATGGCCGTGACACCGTGAGCGAGATAATGCCACGCCGCCGCCCGGGCCCGGTCGACGATCTGCTCCTGGGTGAAACGGGGCCGGTTGGCTAACCAGGCGCTGATGGCCCCGGCCAGGTCGTACGTCTCGTTGGGGACGTCAGCGGCCGTGAACGCCTTGTCGAGGTGGGCGTGGGGCTCGACCAAGCCCGCCAGGAGCGTGGCCCCCATGAGGTCGAAGCACTGCTCGTCGGCTGGCGCTGACAGCGTGCCCCCCGCGGCGACCTCCGTGATATGGCCACCCGCCACTCGGACATCGACCGATTTCCCATCGGGCAAGATCGCTTCACGAAGTAGCAAAGTTAGTTCCCCGTCTGCTCAAGGCCCTGTTGCCACCACGGTCCGGCTTCATTACTATAGAACCAATATTCTTGATGGTGCAAGTCAGCATTAGGAGCTTCGTATGCGGACGGTGATGGCCCATGTCGCCTGAGGGAGCGCGTTCGGAGGGGGGCGCGGCGGTCGGCGGATGGGCACTTTGGCTCCATGGCGTCCGCCCTGTCCCCGAGCTGGTGGAGCTGGCCCAGGTGGCCGAGGACGCCGGGGCCGCCGCTCTATTGCTGGCTGACGAAGGGACCGACCGCGACATCTACGTCGTGCTCGCGGCCATGGCCGCGGCCACTCGCCGGATCATGTTGGTCCCGGCCATCACCAACCCCCACAGCCGCCACCCCGTGGCCACCGCGGCCGCCTTGGCCTCGCTCGAAGAGCTGGCCCCGGGCCGGGTGGTGGCGGGGCTGGGCGCCGGGGGGAACCTGGTTTTCGGCCCGATGTGCATCCAGCCGGCCCGTCCCTTCACCGCCCTGGTCGAGGCCGTAGACGTCATCGACCGCCTCCTGGCTGGGGAGGTTGTCGATCACCACGGCCAGTTCGGTGCCTCCCACGCCGCCATCGATTGGTCTCCCCGACGGCTGCCGATCGCCATTGCCGGACGGGGCCCCAAGGTCGAGGTGTTCGCGGCCCAACGCGCCGATTGGGTGATCGTGGCGGGCAAAGCTGTAGACGAGTTCCCTAGGCTGGCGGCCGAGCTGCGCCACGGTCGCGGCGACCGCGCCGCTCCGGTGGTCATCTGGAACCCGTTGGCCGCTTGGCGGCCCGAGCACGTCCAGGAGGTCCGCTCGCACTTCGCCTACATGACCGTTGACTTGCCCCTGGCCGACCGGACCGCACTGGGTGTGACCGACGAACAGGTGGCCAAGCTGCGCGAGACCGTCCACAAACAGGGCCCGGCGGCCGCCGCCCACCTCGTCCCCGACGCGCTGACCCGTCGCTTCGCCATAGTCGGCTCGCGCGACGAGGTCGTTCGTCGCTTAGACGAGGGCCGACGGGCAGCCCGTCCCGAGTTGGTCGCTTTCGCCGCCCACGAGTACACGGCCGAGTTCGTCCGCGAGGTGGCAGAGATCGCTGCAGAGGCGGGTATCGGGCCCAGGGGGACGGGCCAGACGACCGGCACCGAGCTCGCCGACACGGCACCGAGGTGACGCTGTCTGGCGCACCGCTCCGCGTCGGGGTTTCGCTCTCCAACGAGTCACCGGTACGGGAGACAGTGGCGTTGGCGCAGCTGGCGGAACAAGTGGGGATGGCCGAGGTCTCCATCCCCGAGAGCCGCCACGGCCGGGGGGTCTTCACCGTGGCTGGGCAAGTGGCGGGGTCCACGGAGCGCATCGTGATCGGTATCGGAGTGGTGAACCCGTTCTGGCGGCACCCGAGCGTCATCGCCATGGAAGCGGCGGCGCTAGACGAGGCCTGCGGTGGTCGGCTCCACCTCGGCCTGGGCGCGGGCTTGTGGACCCTGAGAGCGCTCGGCGAAGACGACCCCCGGACAGCCCGCCCCCTCGCCGCCATGCGGGAGGCCATCATCGTCGTGCGAGCGCTCCTGGCCGGCGGCGATGGGATCGACGGAGCGGTCTTCCCTGTCCGTCGAGAGGCGAGGCTCGACTTCGACCTGGAGCGCGGCCGCGTCCCGGTCTATGTCGGCGCGGTCAACGCCCGTATGCTCGAGGTCGCCGGTCAGCTGGCTGACGGCGTGCAACTAGGCGCCATTACGAGCCCTGGCTATGCCCGCTGGGCGTGGGGACAGATCGAAGCGGGGGCTCGCTCGGCCAGAAGAGACCCTTCCGCCCTGGACCTCACCTCCAACGTGCTCGTGAGCGTGCACGACGACCCTCGGCTCGCCCGCGATGCCGTCCGGCCCGTGCTTGCCTACTACCTAAAACGAGTCGAGGGCGTGGTGATCAGTACATCGGGGGCGGACCCGGTACAGGTCGCCAAGGTGCGCGACGCGGTGACGGCGGGAGGCGTGGCGGCCGGTGCGGCCGCCGTGAGCGAGGAGCTTATCGACGTGTTCGCCGCCGCCGGCTCGCCCGACCAGGTCGCCCGGCGACTGAACGAGTTCGCGGCCGCCGGCATCCGGGGCCTGTTGGCCTGGTACGTGCTAGGACCGGACCCCGTTGCCGGGCTCCGCCAACTTGCCGCTGAGGTCGTGCCGTTGGTCCTCGAGCGCGCCACCGCCACAGGTTGAGACCGTTACAGCGACACTCTTGACGAGATAACGCCGGTATCGAACCCCGCCAGGTGCAGCCCGCCGTGGAAGCGGGCGTGCTCGATCTTTAGGCACCGGTCCATGACGACGTCGAGCCCGGCGTCGAAGGCCAACTGGGCGCCACCCTCGTGGTACAGGCCGAGCTGGGCCCAAAAGGCGCGCGCCCCCACGGCTATGGCGTCACCGGCCACATCCTCCAGCTCTTCTTTCCTACGGAACACATCGACCAGGTCGGGCGGGACGGGCAGGTCGGCCAGGCTCGGGTAGCAGGGACGGCCGAGGATCTTGGTTCCCTTCGGGTTCACGAAGTAAACCTCGTAGTCGCAGCTCGAGCTCACCAGGTAAGTGGAGACGAAGTAGCTCGGCCGCGCCGGGTTGGCCGACGCCCCGACAATGGCGACACGCCGAGTGCGGCGCAGGATGGCGAGACGCTCCGCGGCCGTAGGGGGCGTCCATCGCCCTCGGTCGCTCACGAAGATGTGCCCTGGGCTGCGGTCAGCGCCTGGTCCAGGTCCCAGATGATGTCGTCGACGTCCTCCAGGCCCACCGAGATGCGGACCAGGTCAGCCCCTACGCCCGAGGCCGCCAGAGCCTCGGCTGACAACTGCTGGTGGATGGTGGAGGCGGGATGGATGACCAGCGTCTTGGCGTCGCCGATGTTCGCCAGGTGGCTGCATAGGCGAAGCGATTCGATAAAGGCGCGCCCCGCCTCGCGGCCCCCGGCCACCCCGAACGAGAAAACCGACCCGGCGCCATTGGGGAAGTACCGGGCAGCCAGCCCGTGTTGGTCGTCATGGGGGAGGCCGGCGTACCGGGCCCAGGACACCCTCGGGTCGGCGGCCAAGAACGCGGCCACCTGCTCGGCGTTCTCGACGTGGGCCCGCATGCGCAGGGGCAAGGTCTCGAGGCCCTGGAGCAGAAGGAAAGCGTTGAACGGCGAGAGGGCGGGGCCGAAGTCACGCAACTGCTCGGCCCGCACCTTGGTGCAAAACCCGTACTCGCCGAAGTTTTCCCAGTACCTGAGCCCACCGTAGGAGGCGACGGGCTCGGTCATCACCGGGAACCGGCCCGACCCCCAATCGAAGTGGCCGCTCTCGATGAGCACTCCACCGATGGACGTACCGTGGCCGCCGATGAACTTGGTGGCTGAGTGCACCACGATGTCGGCTCCGTGCTCGATGGGGCGGCACAGGTACGGCGTGGCCAGGGTGGCGTCGACCACCAGGGGGACATCGTGGGCATGGGCGTGCCCGGCCAGGGCGACGAGGTCGGCCACCGTCCCCGCCGGGTTGGCCAGGACCTCGGTGTAGACGCATTTTGTCGTCGGCCGGATGGCGGCGGCGAAGGCGGCCGGGTCGTCGGCGGGGACGAACGTCGTCTCGATCCCGAGCCGGCGCAGGGACACGTCGAGCAGCGTGTGGGTCCCGCCATAGAGGGCGGCCGAGGCCACGATGTGGTCGCCCGCCCCGGCCAGGGCCGTGAAGCACAGTGTCTCGGCGGCCTGGCCGCTGGCGGTGGCCACGGCACCGATCCCGCCTTCCAGGTTGGCCATCCGCTCCTCGAAGGCGGCCACTGTCGGGTTGGAGATGCGCGAATAGATGTTGCCGTACTTCTGCAAAGCGAAAAGATCGGCGGCGTCGGCGGTGTCCTCGAAGACGAAGCTGGAGGTCTGGTAGATGGGGACGGCGCGCGCCCGCGTCGTCGGGTCGGGACGGGCTCCTGCATGCAGTGCTCTGGTCCGGAACCCGAAGGCCCGGTCTGGGGTAGCCGGCGTCACTCCCGGATCCTATATCTTGACAAAATCGATGGGAGCTATAAACATAGTGGCCTGCCCTATCCCGGGGCCCCATCTGTCAGGAGCGCAAATGGTCTGGATCCGAATCATCCCGCCCGAGGAGGCCGAGGGCCGGCTGGCCGAGGCCTACGCCTGGCAGGCCCGTCAACTAGGTGCTCCCACCACCTTCACCCAGCTCGGCAGCCTTGAGCCCGAGCTGGTCCACGCCCGCTTGGTCCTGTACCGGGCTTCGGAGCGGACCCGTTCCAACCTCACGGCCCGCCAGAAGAACCTGATCAGCCATGTCGTGTCGTCGGCCAACAGCACGCCCCACTGCACGTCGCGCTCGCTCATAAAGCTGCGGGAGCTGGGCTTCAGCGAGGAGCAGATCCGGGCGGTGGAGAGCGAGCATTTTGACGACCTCGCCCCCGAGGAAGCGGCCGTCGCCCGCTATGCCCTAAAGCTGACACGCCAGCCTGGGTCAATTACCGAGGCCGACATTGACGCGCTCCGAGCGGCGGGGCTTTCCGATCACGAAATCCTCGACGCCAACAATCAGGCTGCCCACCTCAACTACACCAACCGCGTCGCCAATGGCCTGGGCCTTCTCGAGAAGGTGGCCCCAGACTTCCCAGCATTCGCGACCGTCCCCGACTAGTCGGTCACCACGCAACCAAGACCGGTCTCGGCAACCGAGACAGGTCTCGCCCCGGTCAGCGAGCGGCTCTTCCTCGTCGGCCGGACGCCTTGAGAGTGGCGGGAGAAGCGGCGTAGGTATGGCCGTAGTCGTGGTACTTGCCGACTTCGACGTCGTCGAGGACACCCAGGGCGTCGGGGGTCAGAACGGCGAGCGAGCAGTACAGCGAGATCAGGTACGAGGCGATGGCATTGCGGCTGATCCCCATGAAACGCACGGAGAGGCCGAGGCCGCGTTCGCCCGGTAGACCGGGCTGGTACAAGCCGACCACGCCCTGGCGGGCCTCACCTACCCGCAGTAACAACACCTTGGTCACGCCGTCCAGCACCGGGACCTTGTCCGAGGGGACCAGCGGGAGCCCCCGCCAGGTGAGGAATTGGCAACCGAAGAGGCTGATCGTCGGAGGCGGGACCCCACGGCGGGTGCATTCTCTGCCGAACGCAGCTATGGCAGCCGGGTGGGTCAGGAAGAACGCCGGCTCTTTCCACACACGGGTTAGGAGCTCGTCCAGGTCGTCCGGCGTCGGTGCCCCGGTGCGGGTCGACAGGCGCTGCTCGGGAGAGGCGTTGGTAAGCAGGCCGTACTCCAGGTTGTTGACCAGCTCGCCCTCCTGGCGCTCTTTGATCGACTCGATCAAGAGGCGGAGCTGCTCCTCGGTCTGGTCGTACGGGTTGCTGTAAAGGTCCGAGACCCGCGTATGGACGTCGAGGACGGCCGAGACAGAACTCAAGAAATACTCGCGTGGCGATTCTTCGTAGTCCACGAAGGTGAGAGGGAGGTCGCCCTCGCCGCGGGGGGGACAGGCCACTTCGACATCTTCGGGCCGCCTGACCCGGTTCAGCCTGTAAATGCCGGCCTCGACCGGCACCCATTGCAAAAAGCGCACTAACCACCTAGGTGTGATCGTCGACATTTGCGCGACGGTCTTGGTGGCATTGGCGAGTTGGCGCGCCGCGCTGTCGCTGAGCGCGAGGTGCGGTGCGGTGTTATCCGGCATACCCAACTCCTTCAGAGGCGTCCGCCCCGTTGTATCACCTTGGTCGCCAAAATGCCAGAGCCGTACTTCAACCCGTAAATCTTCAGAAATATGGTCTGGTTTCTAAAGATTTTCGGACCGCTCATCAGCCCGTCCATCGCCACCGGGGATCCGGGCCATGGAACCTGGGCCATCGTGGCTGGGTTGGGACCTTCGGCCCTAACCCAGCATTGTACCAAACCATAGCCTCCCCATCATGTCTATCGCAACCATGGTCTTTTTGACGGGGCGATAGCCGGCCCCAAGGAGAACCAAACCCATGCCCTATGACAACATCTTGGACACTATCGGCGGGACCCCCCACGTCCGCCTGAACCGGCTTTTCGACCCGCGCGTCACCGTGTGGGCCAAACAGGAGAGGACCAACCCGGGGGGCAGCATCAAGGACCGCATCGCCCTGGCCATGGTCGACGACGCCGAGCGCCGCGGCGTCATCGGGCCGGGGTCGGTCATAATCGAGCCCACTTCGGGCAATACCGGCATCGGCCTGGCCCTGGTCTGCGCCGTAAAGGGGTACCGGCTGGTCCTGTGCATGCCCGAGTCGTTCTCGGTCGAGCGTCGCCGGTTGATGAAGGCCTACGGCGCCGAGCTCGAGCTCACGCCGCGCGAGTTCGGGATGAAGGGGGCCATCGCCCGGGCCGACGAGCTGCACGCACAAACCCCGAGTTCCTGGATCCCCATGCAGTTCGACAACCCGGCCAACGTGGAGGTACACCGGCGGGCCACGGCCGGCGAGATCGCCCGGGATTTCCCCGACGGGCTTGACTACCTCATCACCGGCGTGGGCACCGGCGGCCACATCACCGGTTGCGCCGAAGCCCTAAAGCCCTTGTGGCCACAGCTCAAGGTGTTCGCCGTGGAGCCCACCCTGTCGCCGGTGCTGTCGGGCGGCACCCACTCGCCCCACCCGATCCAGGGCATCGGGGCCGGCTTCGTCCCCGGCGTACTGCGCAGGGACCTGCTCGACGGCATCATCCAGGTCACGCCGGAGGCCGCCGCGGATTACGCTCGGCGCTGCGCCCGGGAAGAAGGCGTGCTCGTCGGCGTGTCCTCGGGGGCGGCCCTGGCCGCCGTGGCCCAGAAGATCCCCGACATGGCCGACGGCGCCCGCGTCCTCACCTTCAACTACGACACCGGCGAGCGCTACCTGTCGGTCGAGGGATTGTTCCCCTAAACCTCGACCCACCGAACTGGTGCCCCTGACCCCTCCCGCTGAGGTCTGACCATACGCGGAAAATGCCCCCTGTCTTGGGAAGAGGTGACTCGCTGAAGTCCACACAACCCTCGAACAGAAAGGCATCTTTCCGGTGCAGACAGGATCGCACAGTCCCACGCGTCTTGCAGTGACCTTCGACGACGACCGGGCGGTGGCGGGAGCCGGCCTTGCCCTCGTGGCCACGCTGTCGAAGCAGCTGGGAACCGATGCCCTGGCCGATGAGGTGATCGACCTCGGTGATCGGCCCGGACATGCCCGACCTGGCCGCAAGGTGCTCACCCTGGTGCGATGCCATCGACATCGACTCAACCATCCAGCAGGTGTACGGAAAGCAGAAGCAGGGCGCCGGTCGTGGGGGTCCCCGGTTCGTCCGTGAGTTGATCGGCCGGGTCCGAAGGGCCGGGGCGACCGGTCCATTGACCCTGCGCGCCGACTCGGGGTTCCACTCGAAGCACGTCGTCGCCGCCTGTCGCGCCCACGGTGCCCGCTACTCGATCACCGTCAACCAGAACACGGCCGTCATCAGGGCCATCGAAGCCATTCCCGAAGCGGCGTGGCTCGGCATCGACTACACGCTGGGCGGCCAGGCCGAGGTGGCCGAGTGTCCCTGCGGCGACGAGCACCGCCTGGTGGCGCGTCACACCCGCCTTGTGGCAAGCAGGCCGAGCTGTTCCCCTCCTGGCGCTTCCACGCCTTGCTCCACCTACCGACCGCATGGCCATGGGCTACCGACTGGTCGACATGCTTCGACCGACTGCGGGCACTGTCCCTTCGAACCTGAGGGCCCTCTCCCGGGGTGGACCGCTACGTCCCAGCCACCCCCAGAGCGATCACCGCCACCACCATGTGGTCGGCCACGCCCAGATTGCACTGACGCCATGCATCGACTCCACCGGGGTCAACCACCACCCCGAAACTCCAACCTTGTCGTGGATCACTCGAGGTATTTCGATGGATTGGGGCCTAAGGTGGAGAATGCTCGTTGGGCGCTCTGAACCAAGGGTTCCTCAGGAATTAGGAGCCACATGACCGTGGGCCATCTTCAACCGCCATTTCCGCGGCACGGAACTCCTGCGATGTCGACGAAGAACCCGACTGCTTCAACCCCAAGGAGAACACCATGACCAATTCAAAGCTTGCAAGCCTCGCCGAGCCGTGGAGGTTGCTTTGGAACGGGGATCTTTCGTATACCGAACAGATCATCCACGAGGACTTTGTCGCGCATGCTGCGTCGATCACCGGAGGGGCCGCTGAGGATATGAAGGGTCGCGAGACACTCAACGGCTGGGTGACAGGCATCAACGCGCTCTTTCCCGACCTGGACTTCCAGTTCGACGTCGGCCCGATCACCGATGACACACACCTTGTGGTGCGTTGGAAGGCTGAGGGCACCTACGGCGGTGGCTTTCCCGGCTCCTCCCCCGCTGCAGTGGGCCGGCGGGTGACGTTCTACGGCACAGACACTCTTCGTGTCGAGGACGGCAAGCTCATCGAGTATTGGGCAAATGCCGACAGCCTCTGGCTTATCCAGCAGCTCGGGGTCTCACAAGTCCCCCCCCTGGACTAGGTGAGGGGCCCAAGTGGGACCCACCCAGTAGGTGTTCTGTACGATCGAGGGTGCCCCGCACGTGCCTGTCGGCTGGGCGATTGTGCCTGCCCCCCATGTGTCAATCGGCCACGGACGATAATCGCCGGTCAACCGGTGAGCTGGGGCATTCGACCTCGACACCGCGCCATCCTCAGCACGCAAAGAGGCGACGGAAGTCCCCAGATGTCTCCGGTCACCATGGGTCTTAGCTAAACCAGAGAGCGGCGCCGGCCCGGGTGATTGCCCGGGCCCGTACCGGTGCTGGGGGTTAGCGGCGCCGGCCGGCGTCCGCGGCCAGCCTGCGCAGCGCGGCGACCAGCAGGTCGACCTCGCCGTGGGTGTTGTACATGGCCAGCGACGGCCGGACGGCCGATTCCAGCCCAAAGCGGCGCAGGATCGGCTGGGCGCAATGGTGACCGGCCCGCACGGCGATCCCCTCCTTGTCCAGCGCCGAGCCGACCTCCTCGGGTCGGTAACCTTCGAGCACAAAACTGAGCACGCTCGCCTTCTCCGGCGCCGTGCCGATCAGGCGCAGGCCGGGGACGGTGCGGATCTCGCCTAACGCATACTCGAGGAGCTGGTGCTCATACCGCTCTACGAGGGGCAGACCGAGACCCTGCAAGTAGTCCAGGGCCGTGCCCAGGCCGACCGCGTCGGCAATATTGCCCGTCCCCGCTTCGAACCTGGCCGGCGGGCCCTGGTAGATGGTGCGCTCGAAGGTGACGTCGGAGATCATGTTCCCGCCCCCCTGCCACGGCGGCATTTCTTCGAGGATCTCCGCCTTGGCGTAAAGCGCGCCGATGCCCGTCGGCCCAAAGATCTTGTGCCCGGAGAAAACGTAGAAATCAGCGTCCAGGGCTTGGACATCGACGGGGATGTGGGCGACGGCTTGGGCACCGTCTATGAGCACCCTGGCACCGGCCCGGTGAGCCGCCTCGATCACCGCTTTGACCGGGACGACCGTCCCGAGCACGTTGGAGACATGGGCCACCGATACCAGCCGGGTCCGGTCGTTGAGCAGGTTGGTGTAGGCGTCGAGCAGCAACTGCCCGTCGTCATCGACCGGAATTACTCTTATCTTCGCCCCCGTAACCTCCGCCAGCTGTTGCCACGGCACGATGTTGGCGTGGTGCTCGAGATGGGAGACGACTATCTCATCGCCCGGGCCGATGCGCTGGCGGCCCCAAGCCTGTGCGACCAGGTTTATCGCCTCGGTGGTGCCCCGGGTGAAGACGATGTCGTCGGCCGATGGCGCCCCCAGGAAGCGGGCCACAGTAGCCCGGGCACCCTCGAAGGCATCGGTCGCCCGCGCCGCCAAGGCGTGCGCGGCCCGGTGGATATTGGAATTTTCGTGCTGGTAGAAGTAGACCAAACGGTCTATGACGACTTGCGGCTTTTGTGTTGTCGCCGCATTGTCCAGCCAGACGAGCTGGCGCCCGTGGACTCGTTCCTGCAGGACGGGGAAGTCCCGTCGCACGGCATCGACCTGGAAGGCCGTGTGGTCGTCCACGGCGACGACGGCGGGCCGGCCGGGGACGGCGGCCCCGTCGTCAATGAAATAGAACGACGGGGCACCGGGCTGGCCCCCGTCCCGGCGCTCGAAGGCCGGCTCCCACGAGCCAGGGTTGGCCCCGGGGCGCATGGCGCCGGCCGTAGCCGGCGGCAGGCCGGGGGCGGCAAAGGGCGACTGTTGGGCGACGAGGGCGGCTAGTCGGCCCGGCACCGCAGCCGCCCGGTGATAGTCCGACAGTTGGCCCGGAGGTTCGTACCGGGGCAACTGGGCCGGCGGTTGTGGTGGCGCAGATGGGGGCGTCGGCCCCCCGGGCGCGGGCACGGAGCGGCTCTCCGGACTGTTGAGGGCGCCGAAAAACTCGTTCGCCAGACGCGTCAAGGTCGCCTCGTCAGGCATGACCGGTCCGGCGCCGTTCACCGCGTCACCGGTAGGTGTGGTCGTACTCATGGAACTTACCTACTTCGACATTGTCGAGAACTGCGAGCGCGTCCGACGTTAGCACCGCCAGCGAGCTGTACAGCGAGACCAGGTAGGACGCGATGGCGTTGCGGCTGATGCCCATGAAGCGCACCGACAGCCCGGGCGATTGCTCGCCGGTCAAACCGGGCTGGTACAGGCCGATGACCCCCTGGCGCGGCTCGCCCACCCTCAGCAGCAGAACTTTTGTTTTGCCCCCCTCGACCGGCACTTTGTCGGACGGGACGATCGGCAGTCCCCTCCAGGTAAGGAACTGTGAACCGCACAGGGTGACCGTGGCGGGGGGTACGCCGCGCCGCGTGCACTCCCGGCCGAAGGCGGCGATGGCGAGCGGGTGGGCCAGGAAGAACGCCGGGTCTTTCCAGACCTTGGTGATCAGTTGGTCCAGGTCGTCCGGGGTCGGGGGCCCCGTGAGGGTGGAGATGCGCTGGCCGGCTTCGACACTGGCCAACAGCCCGTAGTCGGCACTGTTGATGAGCTCGCTCTCCTGGCGCTCCTTTACCGTCTCGACGGTCAGGCGGATCTGCTCGGCGATCTGGTCGAAGGGGCTGCTGTAAAGGTCGGAGACCCGGGTGTGAATGTCGACAATTGTGGTAATAGTACTCAGGAAATACTCCCGCGGCGCCTCGTAGTACCCGACGTACGTCGTCGTCAGCTCGGACTCGTCGCGCGGCGGGGTGGAGACCGTCACCGACGCTGGGTCCTTGACCCGGTTGAGGCGGTAGATGCCCGCCTCGACCGGGACCCACGGCAACATCTGGACCAGCCACCTCCGGGTTATCGTGTCGAGTTGGGCACGGCTCTTGGTGGCGTTGGCCAACTGCCGGGCGGCGGAGTCGGTCAGCGCCAGCTGGGCCGGCTCGTACTTGGGTTGTGCTGGTGTGGGCATGGCTGGGCCTTTCTCTCAACGAACTGGCCCGTACCGCGAACACGGCGCGTGCGGGTCAACCGCGGCGCGAAAGTGCGCCGCTTCGTGCACCTCAGACTCTGTGGCCCCGGCTGGGCGCCGGCGCCCTGTCAAATAAACAGTTGGGTCAAATAAACAGTTGGGTCAAATAAACAGTTGGATGTCGGCTTTGGCCGCCATGTCGATGAAGCTGGCGGCACCCAGAGTGGGCTGCACCCCGTCGATGAAATCGGAGGTTGACAGGCCGTACAGGTCCATCGTCATCTGGCACGGGTGCAGGCGCACCCCCACGTCGATGGCCATTTCCATCAGTTCGGTCACGCTGGCGACCTTGTACTGCTTGGCCAGCATCTTGATCATAGAAGTGCCCATGCCGGCGAAGTGGATCTTGCTGAGCTTGAGGTGGTCGCTCCCACCGTGGTCGACGAGCGACTCCGCTTTCTGCATCCAGTTTTTGCCGGTGACGCGCTGATCGTTTTTCTGTAGCACCCGCAAGCCCCAGAAGGTAAAGAAAACATCGACCTCCAGGCCTGAGGCGGCACCGGTGGTGGCGAGGATCATCACCGGCCATACCCGGTCCAGGTCGTTGCTCCAGCAGATGATGGCCATTCGTTTCTGCTCGTCGGCGCCGGATTTGGCCGCGATGTCGGTATCAACCATGACAATTTCCTCCCTTATGGCGACAGGTTAGCTTCGTACCTGGTAAGTAGTTAAATCGAACTTTTTGCCTCACCCGCACGTGATCCCCTGGGCGTCAAGGAACTGGCGGTATGCCTCAATACCCTCGGGCCCGCTGGCCAGGTCGACCACATCGGTGTCCCAGTCCGACGGGCGCAACCGAGCGACCCAACCGGCCCCATAGGGGTCGGAGTTGACGAGGCTTGGCGTGGCGGCCAGGGCGTCGTTGACGGCCACGATCTCACCGCTCACCGGGGCGGGGACAGGTCCGACCCACTTGCCGCTCTCCACGGTGGCGATGTTGCGGCCTTTTTGTACGGTTTTGCCGGGCGCCTTGGGGGTCACGGCCACGATCGTCTTGGCCATGTGCTGGGCGACGTCGGTCATCCCGACCGTGACCAGGTCGCCCTCGCGCCGGGCCCAGACGTGTTTGCCCACGACGTAATAAAGGTCCTCGGGCAGGTTGCAGTGGTTGACGGTGGTCATGGCAGCATCGCCTCCTGGACGAGCAGGGTGATGTCCCGGACGGTGAGCCTGTCCTCCACCCCGGCGGTTTTGACGGCATCGGAGAACATCGTCATGTCCTTCGGGCAGGCGACGACGAAGTGGGCCACGTCCAGGCGCAGCGCCTCGGCCACCCTGTTGTGGCTCGGGCGTTCCGAAAGGAGGCTGTCGTCCATCCAGATCCGGCCACCGCCGGCCCCGCAGCAAAAGCTGTCCACGCCGTGGCGCGGCATCTCGACCAGTTCGCAGCCAAGCGCCTTCAGGACGCGCCGGGGCGCATCGATGACGTTGTTGTAGCGGGCCAGGTAGCACGGGTCGTGGTAGGTGACCCGGTAGCCGAGAGGCCTTACGGCGATGGCGCCGCTCTCGAGCAACTCGGCCAGGAGCTCGGTGTAGTGGCGGACCTGGTAGGTCGCCCCCAGCGCCGGGTACTCGTGGCGTAGGGCGTTGAGCGAATGCGGGTCGGTAGTGAAGATCTCCTCGAACTGGGCCTGGCCCAACGCGTCGATATTTTGCTCCGCCAGCATCTCGAAAAGTCCTTCCTCCCCCACCCGGCGCACGTCATTACCGGCGTTACGCTCCGCCTCGTAGAGCAGGCCGAAATCGACGCCGGCGGCGTGCAGGGCCCCGGCCAGGGCCCGGGAGTTCCCCTGCAACCGCTCGTCGAAACTGGCGTAGTCGCCGACGAACCACAGGTATTTCACGGCCTGCTTGCGGGCGTCGGGGACGGCGAAGCCCAGGTCCCGGGCCCAGCGGGCCCTGGTCCGGGCCGAGCGCCCGAACGAGTTGCCCTGGGCGGCCAAGTTCTGCAGGGCCTGTTGCAAAGTCGGGCCCATGGCCCCCTCGTCGACCAGGCTGCGGCGCATCTGCACGATTGTCGGTACGTGCTCGATACCCGCGGGACAGATGTCGACGCAGTGCATGCAGGTCGTGCACGACCACAGGGCGTCGGCGTCGATCACGTCGCCGGCGATCCTGACGTTCGCGCCGGCCAGCGGGCCGACGGGCGCAGGCCTGCGCTCGCGGTCGAGCAGCGTCCTGCCGCCCGTCGACGTGTCTACCCAGTGGCGCAGGTCGAGGACCAGGTCGCGCGGCGAGAGGGGCGCCCCCCCGGTGCGGGCCGGGCAGACCTCGTGGCAGCGCCCGCACTTGGTGCAGGCGTCGAGGTCGAGCAGTTCTTTCCAGGTGAAGTCCGGGATCTCCCGGTACCCCGGGTGGCCGGTCCCCGACGGCGGCCCGGGCAGGCAGAGAGTGGCCGTACGATCGGTGGCCAGCACGTTGACCGCATCGACGAGCATGTGCATGGCCTTGGAGTACGGGATGTAGGCGACGAAGGCCAGGGCCAGGCCGGCGTGGGCCCACCACACCACACCGTGGACGGTCACCGCTTGGCTCGGTCTCAAGCCCGCCCCGGAGAGGGCTTCGGCCACGGCCCGGCCGAAGGGGCTGAAGACACTGAACCACGGCATCCCCTGGCCCAGGATGCGCAGGCCGGTCAGTACGTAGGCGGTGACCAGGATGGCCAGGAGAAGGGAGAGGAAAACCCAGTCGCCCTCCACCAGGCGCCTCCGCGAGTAGCCCCCGGCGGGCGAGTCCGCCCGGTCGTAGCGGAGCCGCCACGGCCGCTGTAGGCCTCGGCGCACCGCCATGTACACCAGGGCTACGAGGAACGCGAAACCCATGGTGTCCACCACGAAAGTGAACGCGATGAAAAACGTGCCGTGGAAGAAACTGTCCTCGTGCCCGGTGATAAGCCGTGAGACCCCCCGCACCACGTCGGTGTCGAAGGTGAGGATCACCGTCGCCATGAAAGCCACCAGGAAGCCCCAGAGGATGAAGAAGTGGGCCAAGCCGGTGGCGCGGTAGCCCCGGGACACCGACGTGCCCTTGGCCATGGCGTGCAACCGGTGGCTAAGAGCGGCCCGGACCACCGGCCCTCGCCCCGCCGCCCGTCCCATCCGGTACTTGCGGGCCCGGTGCCAGGCCCCCCAGGCAAAGACCGCCGTCGACACGGCCGCCACGGCGTAGAAGACAGCCTTGCTGACCGGGCCCATCCCCTCGAAGATGGGCCTGGTCACCGCGGCGCTCGCGACCAGGACGGACGGGATGGCCAAGGCTCAGTCCCGGACCATGTCTACGAGCTCGGGGACCAGGTCGAACAGGTCCAGGGTCGTGCCGAAGTGGGCGACGGCGAAAATCGGGGCCCCCGGGTCGGTGTTGCAGGCGATGATCAGCTCGGAGCGCCGCATGCCCTCCAGGTGCTCGGGGGCTCCTGAGATGCCGAAGGCCAGGTACGCCCGGGGCTTGACCTTCAGGCCCGACTGGCCCACCTGGCGCGACTTCGCCAGCCATCCGGCGTCCACCACCGGCCGGGACGCCGAGAGGGGGACGCCCAGCGCCTCGGCCAGCTCGAGCACGGTCCCCAGGTTTTCCTGGGACTCGATCCCCCGGCCCACCGAGACAAGCACGTCGGCGGCGCTGATGTCGACGTCGCCGCCCGCGGCCGGGACCACCCGGCGCAACGACGTGCGCAACGTGGCGAGGCTGGCGGGCGGGCCGACATGGACGACCTCGGGGGCGGCCGCACCGGGCCCGGTGGCGGCCCCCGGGGCAGAGCTGAACGCACCCCCGAGCAGAGTGACGATGGCCCGCTCGGCCGGCAGCTCGACCTCGGCCAGCACCTTCCCGCCCAGGATCTGCGCCGTGGCCACGACGACGCCACCGTCGACCTCTAGGGCGCTGACGTAGGCGACCAGGGGCGCGTCCCAATGGACAGAGAGGGCGGCACCGAGGTCCAGGCCAACGGTGGCGTTCGAGAGCAGGAGCAGTCGCGGTGACCTCTGGGCCAGTACCTCGAGCAACGCCCGCTCGTAGGCCTCGGGCACGTACTGCCCCAGGGCCGGGTGCTCGACGCACACGACGATGTCGGCGGCGCCGAGCTGACCAGCCAGCTCGGCCCGGCCGAGCAGGGCCACCTCGGTGGCGCCCCCGAGCGCGCCGGCCAGCTCTCGGGCCTGGCCGATCAGCTCGTAGGTCCCGTCGGAGATCTGCCCATCGGTGTGTTCCGCCAGCACCATCACATTGGCGCTCATGGCTTGTCCCTCATGGCGCGCTCGCTTTCACCAGGCCCCGGGCGCGCAGCAGGCCTACGATCTGGCCCGCCACCTCTCGCGCGCTCCCGGTCATCATCTCGGCCCCCCCGGTCGTCTCCGGCCGGTGCAACTGGCGCACGACCAGGCCGTTCCCGGGCGCTGGGGCCGGCACCACCAGCTCGGAGAGCCCCCCGGCAGTCATGGCCTGCCTGATCCGGGTGATGGGCGCATAGCGCGGCGCCTGGCGAGCCGACTGGACACCCATCACGGCCGGCAGCTGCACCTCGAGCTCGTGGCAACGCCCGCCGGCGAACTCTTGGCGGACCGTGACCGAAGCTCCCCCGTCCTCGTTGTGACCACCCTCCTTTGCGGCTGGCTCGACTTGGCCTGGCTCGACTTGGCCTGGCTCGGCACCGATGACCACCGACACGTGCGGCAGGTCGAGCAGGGCGGCGAGGCGCGAGGCCAGTTGCCCATCAAGGTCGTCAGCGGCCTGCACACCGGTCATCACCAGGTCGGCCGGATGGGCGGCGAGATAGGCGGCGACGAGTGCGGCTCGGTCGGCGCCGCTCGTACCGCCGGGGCCGGGCGGTCCCAAGGGGGTGGCGGCGACCAGCTTCACCGCCTCGTCCGCGCCCTTGGCCAGGGCCGTGTAGAGGAACTGGTCGATGTCGGGGTCGTCAGCCAGGCCAACGACTACCACCTCCGCCCCGCCGGCGTCCTTGAGCAGGAGCGCCTCCTCCAGGGCCTGGCCGTCCCACTCGTTGAGCACGAACGTCAAGTACTCGCGGTCGATGGCGGCCCCGTCCCCCGTCAGCTCGATCTCCTCGACGAGGTCGGGGACCGCTTTTATGGGCACGACGATCCTCACTTGTGCTCCCTTCCTCCGGTCCTCACCCGACGAGATCTCCAAGCCCCAACGACTGGCGGATCTCCGCCAGGTCGCTCGCCTCGGGGGCGAAGGGGTAGTCACGGAACGGTTCGGTCGGCCGGTACGAACCGAAGGGCCTGGTGCACCCGGGCCGGCCCTTCCCCCCCGGGCACCCGTCGGTCATGAACGCCTGGCCGTCGGCCACGACGGCCTCCAGGGCCGGAAGTGTGGCCCGGACACGGGCCAGCGCCCCGTCACCATCGAAGCCGAAATGGGCCAGGCCGTAGCCCTCGGTCCCGATCAAGCGCCGGGCCAGTTGGGCCCGGCGCCAGCGCCGCAGCGAGGGTTTCGGGTGGGCGGCCATCCGCGTGCCCGGCTCGGGGTTGAAGCAGAAAAGGTACGGGAGGACCTGGCGGTCCCGCAGCGCCACCAACAGCGCCACCAGGTCGGCGTCGGTCTCGCCCAGCCCGACCACGATGTGGGCGTTGACCTTCCAGGGCCCGAAGACCTCCCGGGCGCCGGCCAGCGTGCCCCAGTACCTCTGCCACCTCAGGCCACCGGCCGGGACCTTCGTGCGGATGTCCGCGAACAGCTCCTCGGTCACGGCGTCGAGCCCGACGCCGATCATGTCGACGCCGATCGACTTCAGGTCCTCCAGCCGCGGCCGGTTGAGCGCCGCCGGCGCCACGAGGACCGAGATCGGTACCCGGGACCGCGCCGCGATGCGGCGGGCGATCTCGCAGGTGTCGCGGTAGGCGTAGCGGTGGGTGACCATCGAAATGCAGATCCGGGCCAGGGCCGGCTCGTAGCGGGCCAAGCGCTCCACCACGTCGTCGGTGCTGACCAGGGGCCACTGCACCCTGATGAACGACCGGACGTCCCGGCGGGCCGGGCTACTACGGGCCAGGCCGCAGTAGCCGCAGTCGGACAGGCAACCCTCGTCGTAGCTGAGCAGGAGGTTGATGCCCCCGAACTCGAAGTCGCGGCTGAAGCGGCCAGAGCGCACCCTCAATGCAATGGCGCTCGCCATGGAGATCCGCACGTAGTCCGGGCTCGTCCCCATCACAGGGCCAGCCACAGGGCCGGTGGCGCCGGGCCGCGGCAGCTGGCTAAGCACGACGGCCTGCCTGGCGGCCGGCCTCGAGCACGGCGGCAACGACCCGCTCGGCGGGGACGCCGAGAGCGACGGCCGCCCCGGACCCGCGCACCACGGCCGCGACGGCGTCCTCGTCGAGGCGCCGCCAGCGCAACCCTGACTCCAGCGCCACGACTTCGGGCGCCAGCTCGTTGAAGTCCCCGGCCACGATGGCGCTTTTGACCAGGTCGCCATGGGTCGTGAGATGGATCCGGGCCAGACCGGCAGGCGCCTTGAGCAGGGCCGACCCGCTGCCGTCGCCCACCATGGTCCGCTCCTCTAGCCAGGACGGCGACCCGTAACGGCCCAGGGCTAGCTCTTTGGCCTGCGCCTGCTCCGCCTCGTCGGGCGAGCCGGGACCGAGCCGGGCCCCGAAGGTGGCGGCGAACCCGGCGGCGATGGCGGGCCGCACCGTCGTCGCGTCGTGGACGAGGCCGGTCTCGGCCGAGACCGTGGTGACCCGCTCGGTGACGGCGGCGATGGCTTTGCCTTCCAGCTTGGCGGCCGGTACCCGCAGCACTGCGAGCATGAGCTCCACATCGAGATCGGCCAAGACACTGGCGTGGAACAGCATGGCGCCGGCCGGGTCGAGGTAGAGGCCCAGACCGGCGATCTTGCGGCCGCCCGTCTCCAGGTCGTTCTTGCCGTGAAAGGCCGTCGTGACGCCAAGCTGAGCGAGCCCGGCCGCCAGCGCGGCCGAGAGATCCTCAATGATCGCCCGGGGACGCCGGCCGGCTGGTGCCCGGTCGACGTACGCCACCCCCAGCTGGCCGCGTCCCATGACGATGGCGCCGCCCCCCGTAAGGCGACGGCTGACCTCGGTACCGGTGCGCCCGCACGCGTCCAGGTCGACCTCGGCGGCCAGGTCCTGGTACCGGCCGACCAGAGCGCAGTGGCTGCGGTAGCTGTAGAGCCGCAGCGTCGGCGGGCAGTCCGGTCGCCCCCGCCCGTACCGGGTCATGAGGGCCTCGTCCAGCGCCAGCCCGTCGGTGGCGGCGACGCCGTCGCCGACCAGCAGACGCCATTCCCCGCTCACTCCGGTCACCCCGTTCACCGCATCACCCCCTTCACCCCGTCACCCGCACCGGGGCGAAGCCCTGGTCCTGGGCTTCGCTCCAGGTCAGCGAGCAGCAGTGCTCGAACAGCCGCGGCGTCAGCCCTCGTGACTTGGCGTACTCGATCACCCCGTCGGCGGGATAAGCGATGCCGTTGAGCCCGAGGTCTACGGCGGCTCGGTCCAGGTCGCCGTTCCCGGCGCCGAGCGGCCGGGCACAGCCGAGGTTGACCGTGGTGGTGGGCGCCGCCAGGCGGGCGGTGGCGAAGAAGTCGGTCACCTGGTCGGCCCGGGGCGCCGGCACGTCCGCCATGGCGGTGCCGGCCAACGGCACGAGCACCACCAGGACCAGGGCCGAGACGTCGTAACGCAGGGCCATCTCGAGCGCCCGGTGCTCGCCCAGAAAACGGCCATAGTGTAACCCGAGCACGATGTGCGGGACGGTCCGCAGCCCCTGGTCGGACAGGAGCCGTAACGAACGGTCCACGTCGGCCACGGTCATCTCCAGGTGGTAGACGTCGCGCAGTGTCTCATCTGCCCCTATGACGTCGAGCATCACCCCGTCCACGCCGGAGGCCGCCAGCGCGGCCGCCAGCTCGGGCGAGACCAGACCGGAGTGCACGATGACCTTCATCCCGAGCTCGCCGCGGATGCGCGGGACATGGCGCAGGTGCGCGGCCAGGGGCACCCCGCCGCCGCGATCGGAGCCACCGGAAACCAAGAGGCCCTGCGTACCCTGCGCCTGCAACCCCGCAGCCAGGCTGAACAGGTCCTGGCCGGCCCGGACTTTCACCATGCCGCCCAACACCTTCCCCCGGCAATGGGCGCAGGACAGGGCGCAGGCGGAGCCGGTCACCGACACGGGCAGGAACCGCCGGGGGCTCGCCGGCGCCCACTCCGAGCTCTGCCAGCGCTTGAGGCCGGGGGCGTAGAAATCGATCACATCGGGGAAGGTCGCCCGCCGCACGGTGGCCGAGCGCGCCACCTCGTTGACTGCAGGCACTGGGGTCACTGCAGGCACTGGGGTCACTCGGCGATCACCCCGTTGGCCCGGTAGTCCGCGACCTCGGCGGCGAACCATTCGCTGATCTCGGCCGGGCCCGACAAAAGGCCGGGCGGCAGCTCGGCACCGGCCTCTATCATCCAGCCCGCCCCGTACGGGTCGCGCTCGGCCAGGCCGGGATCCCGTCCAAGGGCTTCGTTGACGGCCAGCACGGGACCGGGCACCGGGCTGACCAAGGGGCCGACGAACTTGGCCGCCTCGAGCTGACCGAACGGCAACCCGGCAGTGAGCTCGGTCCCCACCGGGACGAAGGACAACTGAGCCAGGGTGCCGCTGGTCTCGATGCCGAGCGGGTCCATCCCGACCCGTACCCGGCCCGGCCCAAACGCCAGCACCCACGTGTGCGTACCGGGGTGGTAGCTCCGGTCGAGCGCGAGCTCGAAACCGGCCACGCTAACGCGCCCGGGCTGTCCCATCACAGGCCCCCGGGGCCGGCGCTGGTGAAGGCGGCGTTCGGCGCCCCTTCGTCCTCGGACGCCACAGACCACACGCCCGCCCGTACCTTGACCCGACGGGGCGGCCTCTCGCTACCGGCCGCCGGTTGAGGCCGGACCGGCCCCGCCAACCAGGCCTCGCTGGTGAACCTGGCGTCAAGCTCGACGACGGTCCTGGCCTCGTCCGGGCTCAGCGCCCCGGGCACCGGCCGGAGGCCCAGGGCCTCGGCATAGGCGTGGACCAGGGCGGCCTGGAAGCCGGCGGCGTCGACCGGCGTGGCGGCGACGAAGCGGCGCATCAAGTGCAGCGTCTGTTCTCGGTGCGCCGGACCGGCCAGGGCCAGCACCCGGGCCGCCCGCTCGTGGTCGAACCGCTCGATGAGGTTGCCGCACACCACCACGGCGTTGTCGATCTGGCCGGCCCCGTGCCCGCAGACCTTGCGGTCGCCGACGCAGATCTCGAGGTCGGCATCGAGCTCCGCGGGCACGCCCACGGCGCGAAAGGCGGTCACCGCCGGTCCGAGCAGGTTGCGCAAGGCCTGCCACCGGGCCGCCGGCACGGCCTGGACGGGTAGGGAGATCTGGAAGAAGAGCTGGTCCTCGTCCAGGTAGACGGTGCCGCCGCCGACCATCCGGCGCAGGACCGGGAGGCCCTCCACCCGGCAATAGTCGAGGTCGACCTCGTCGAGCGCCCCGTGGTAGCCGAGGCAGACATAGGGGGCGGCGGGGCGGGTGAACGAGAGAGTGGCCGGGGCACCGGCGGACACGCCGTAGGCGACGGCATGCCATAGGGTCTGGGAGCGCAACGCCGAGCTGGGCCCGAAGTCCATTACCCGCAGGGCCCCGGCCTCGGCCGCCATGGCCTCAGCCACTCGTCGGCCCGCCTCGCATGGCCTCGTCGACCAGCTCGATGATGTCGCAAACCCGGAGGTCGTCGTGGCCGGTCGCTTTCGCCGCGTCAGTGAACCTGGGCACCTCGTACGGGCAGCAGACTGCCAGGACGTCCGCCCCCGTCTGGGCCGCCTCCCGGACCCGCCGTTCGGACAGCCGTTCTGAGGTGTGATCGCGAGTGGTGCTGTCCAGCCACATGCCGCCCCCGCCACCGCCGCAGCAATAACCGTTCTGCCGGCACCGGTCCATCTCGACCAGTTGTAGGCCGGGGACGGCCTCGATCAGCGCCCGAGGTGCGTCGTACTCCCCGTTGTGCCGGCCCAGGAAGCACGGGTCGTGAAAGGTCACCTTCAGGTCGAGCTCGCGGGCCCATTGGAGCTGCCCGACGAGGGGCGCCAGGAGCTGGGTGTAATGCAGGGCGTGAAAATTGTGCCCCCGCCGCGGGTACTCGTTGACGAGGGCGTTGAAGGCATGGGGGTCGGCGGTCACGACCCGGCTGAACACGTACTTGGCCAGGACGGCGGTCACGTCCTCGGCCAGGGCATCGAACAGTCCCCTCTCACCTGCCAGGCGCTGCGAGTCACCAAGCGTCTTTTCTTCGGGGCCCAGGACCGCCCAGTCGATGCCGAGCGCCGCCGCCACCCGGGCAAAAGCACGCGCCGCGTCCTGGCCGCGGGGATGGAAGCTCCAATAGTCCTCCACTAAAAAAAGCACGTCCACCGGGCCGGGCTCCCGGGCTAGAGACCGCACGGGCACCCCGGCGGTCTCGGCCCACTGCGCCCGGCGGCGCTGGTTGTGACCGAAAGCGTTGCCGTACCGGAAGGTCTTCTCGAAAACGTCCTGCAGTTCGGCGGGCACGCCCCCAGTGCTGAGGGCCGCCTCGCGCACGGCCGGCATGACCGCCATCATGTCGACCTCTTTCGGGCAAACCCGCAAGCAGTTGCCACAGGTGGTGCACAGCCACAGGTCTGGGTCGGCGAGCAGGTCGGTGCCCGTTTGGACCTTGCGGTGGATCTTGCGCGGGCCGTAATCGCCCACCATGTCCACCGGGCAGGCGGGCACGCACTTCCCGCAGCCGAAACACCACTCGAGGGACTCACCGCCGGGCAGGCACGAGATGGCGGCGAAGCCGTCCGGTCCGTAATCGGTTAGCACTCGGGGCTCGAACATCCGGTTCCACATCGCCGGCAACTCGACCTCGCGCCCCGAGATCGACGACGCCACCGTCACCCGCTCTTTCTCGACCACGGCGGGTGGGACTTTCCGGCCACCTATGGGCACTGTCCTGGCCCTTCGGGTACAAGGTGCCGAGCGGGCAGGTAGTAGACGCCGAGCAGGCGACGCACGAGATCGGGCAGCGCCGGGACGACCCGGTTGAACTCCCGGCTCATCCGCATGCGCAGGAGCGTGTACATGCTGACGGCGTAAACCGAGGCCAGGAAGACATCGGCGCCGAACAGGTTGGGAGCGGCGGCGGTAAACCCGGCCGCTTTGCCGGTCTCGTCCACAAAGGCGAGGGCCCGCCCGACGCTGAGGTAGACCGCCCCTCTGGTGGCTCCTTGGCCCAGGTCGACGTCATCGGTCGTGACCAGGGCCAGGGCGCCGGTCCGGGCGGCTGGGTCCCATAGCCACCTCGTCCACAGCCAGTACCTGTCGGGCGCGGTGAAATGCAATAGCTCGGCCGGGAGATCGAACAGGGGCCACGCCGGGCCGGCCGGGCCTGCCACCCGGGCCGGAGCGGCATCGAAGCGGGCCAGAGCGGCATCGAAGCGGTCTATGCGGTCGGCCACCGGGGCCCCCTCGTCCAGAAGCTCGGCGATCGCCGCCGCCAGCGGTTTGGCGCCGACCGAGCCCAGGATCTGGTCGGCCTTGCGCCGGGTGGCGAAGACCCAGCGCAGCACCTGGCGCAGGGCAGGACCGTCCAGTCGGGACGGTCCTGCGGACAGAAGATCCTGGAGGGCTTCGGATTTACGGCCCAGGTCGACGGCAATGCCCTGTAGTTCGGCCACACTGGCGCGGCTCATGATCTCGCGCTCGAACTCCAGGGCGCTCGGGGTGTCGACCACCGGACCGGCCATTTGCGTCCTATCTCCCTCAGCTCAGCGCCGCAGCCGAACGTGACCGCAGGTAGCCGACAGCCTTTACGGCCGCCCCCGCCGCCGAGGAGACGGTATCTTCGAGGTCGGCCGGCCCGAGCGCAGCACCGCACGCAAAAATCCCTTCCCGGTCGGTGCTTACGGGGTCGAGCGGCGCGCCGGGGGCGTCGACGAACCCGAACTTGTTTTGCCTGACCCCGAACAACTTCGCCACCTGGCGGGTGCCGGAGGACGGCTCCATCCCGACCGAGAGCACGACGAGGTCCATCAACAACTCCATGGGCCGGCCCATGGTGGTGTCCTCGCCCCGCACCATCAGCCGGTCGCCCTTAGGCAGCACCTCGGTGATCAAACCCTTGACAAACTGGACATGGTGCTGCTCCTGGGCGGGCCAGTAGATCTCGTTCTCCCAGTAGCCGTACATCCTCATGTCGATATAGAAGATGAACACCTTCGAACCCGGCAGCAGGCGCCGGATCTCGATGGCCTCTTTGGTCGCCACCCCGCAGCACACCTTCGAGCAGTACTCATTGCCGATCTGGCGGTCGCGGCTGCCCAC
>CAYZVQ010000015.1:25896-32247 GCA_964481925.1 uncultured Acidimicrobiaceae bacterium | reverse complement strand
CTACTGGGCCACCACGCACCCCGAGCCGTTCAAGCGCGGCTTTCGCGAGTTCACCCGCTTCTATGGGATGCTGATCGACTCCCTGGCCTACCAGTACGTCAACGGCTTTTGCTACTCGTCATTGGTCCCGGTTGAACATAGCCAAGCGCCGGAGCGTTTCCAGCGGGCTGAGGAGGTTTTCCGAGGAAAGCTCTGGCGAGAGCAGCTCCGCGAATGGGACGAGACGTTTAAGCCCGCATCGGTCCGGGCGCACCGGGAATTGCAGTCGGTCGACCCTGGCTCATTATCCGCGCCTGATCTCGTGACGTACCTGACGCGTTGCCGCGACCACCACATGGAGATGATCTACCAGCACATGCGTTTCACTGGAGCCCCCTCCGTGCCGACCGGGGACTTCCTCGCCCATGTCGGGGACTGGACCGGGATGGCGGCGGGCGAGCTGGTGGGCCTGTTGCGGGGAGCTGCTCCTGTGTCGGCGGGCGCCTCTGTCGAGCTTGAACAGCTGAGGACGGCCATGGCCCAGGACGCCTCGGCGCTACGGCTGCTCGAGTCGGACGAAGAGCCTGGCAGTGTGCTCGAGGCCCTGCGGACGCACCCGGGCCAGGTCGGCCCGGCGGTGTCGGCGTACCTCGACCTCGTGGGTTACCGGCTTGTCGACGGTTTCGACATTTCCGGTCGCTACGCGCTCGAGCTGCCCGACGCGCTGCTCAGAGCGGTGCGTGTTTCGCTCGACGGTCATGCGCCCGACGGGTCTGCCCACGATGACCAGGTCGCCGACGTTCGCGCCAAGGTGCCCGAGGCACACCGGGACCAGTTCGACGATCTCCTGGAGGAGGCACGGCTCACCTACAAGATCCGCGATGAACGGGGTGTTTTCAGCGACATCTGGGCGTCCGGGATCATGCGTCGCGCCGTGATCGCTTGCGGTCGCCGGCTCGCGTCCGAGGGGCGGGCCCACGACGCCGAACACCTCGTTGACGCCGATATCGACGAGATGCGCTCGCTGCTGTCTGGCGCCACCGAGCCGTCGGCGGACGAACTGGCGGCCCGCTTCGAGCTCCGTACGTCCCTCAACGCCAAGGACGTCCCGCCCCATTTGGGCGAACCCCCGTCGCCGCCGCCCGACCCATCTCAACTGCCCCCCGGGGCGGGACGAATGATGCGGGCCATGGGCATCGTCATGGGCGAGATGTTCGGCACCTCCGACGCAAGGCACGAAACAAACCTCGTCCGGGGCATAGGAGCCAGCACCGGCGTCTATGAAGGCCCGGTACGCCGGGTGACCGGGCCCAGCGATTTCGACCGGATCGTAAAGGGTGACGTCCTTGTCACCGAGTCGACCTCGGAAGCCTTCAACATCTTGTTGCCGCTGCTAGGGGCGATCGTGACGGACCGAGGCGGGCTACTGTCACATGCCGCCATCGTCGCCCGCGAGTACGGGATCCCCAGTGTGGTCGGGACCCGCGAGGCGACCAGCCTCATCGCCGACGGTGCCCGCGTGAGCGTTGACGGCGACAAGGGCGAAGTGACGGTACTCGGGTGATAGGAGCCGTCGCGCTCGAGGACGCGCGCGACAGCACGGTCTTCGGGTCGAAGGCTGTCGGGCTGGGCGAAGCGACGCGGGCTGGTCTGCCGGTCCCGTCCGGGGTCGCCCTTTCCGGACCGGTTGTGGAGGCTGTCGCCAGCGGGGACAAACGAGTTATAGAGGATGTCAAGGCGTTGGTGCGCCCTCTGGGCGGGCCGCTTGCCGTCCGCTCCTCGGCGGCTGACGAAGACGGTGCGGAGACCAGCTTCGCCGGGCAGCATTTGACATTGCTCAATGTCCCCACGGCTGAGGATGTGAGCTTGGCCGTGCGGCAGGTCTGGTGGTCCGCCAATTCAGACTCGGCCATCTCGTACCGCCAACGCGTCGGCCGCTTCACGCGCCCGAGCGTGGGTGTCGTGGTGCAGGCTCTCCTCGATCCCGCTTGCGCGGGGGTGATGTTCACCCGCAACCCGGTGAACGGGGCGGAAGAGCTCATGATCGAGGCGAGCTGGGGGCTCGGTGAGGCGGTCGTCTCGGGTCGCGTCATCCCGGACCACTTCCGCATCGGGCGCAACGGCGAAGTCCGCCAACGCACCCCAGGGTTCAAGGAGATTGCGGTCCGGGCGCTGCCCAACGGCGGCACGGCAGAGGAGCAGGTTGCCTCCGAGCTCGTCGAACGACTGTGCCTCGATGATCGCCAGCTCGAGGAACTACACCGCCTGGCCAACAGGTGTGAGGAGGTTTACGGCCCGGCCCGCGACATTGAATGGGCCTTCGCCGACGGGCGGCTCTATCTTCTCCAGTGCCGCGCGATCACCCGAGCCGGCCCGCAGGGCCCAGCGCCTTCGGTTGGCCCCGTCGAAGTTCTTCGCCGCGCCCGCCTTTTCAGCGGCCTCGACAAGCACGACGTCGACAAGATCGCCGCCCTTTTCAAGGAGCGCCGCTTCGCTGCCGGCGAGACGGTGATAAAGGAAGGCTCAGGCGGTGCCTCCTTTTATGTGATCGTCTCTGGGTCGGCGACGGTCACGATCGGAGGCGAGCCGCGGGCCATACTCCAGGCAGGTGACCACTTCGGTGAGATCGCGCTCCTCGACGAAGGAGCACGCATCGCTACGATCACTGCCTCAAGCGAACTTGTCTGCCAGGGGCTCACCCTTTGGGAGTTCCGCCCTCTCGTCGAAGAGAACGGCCAGATCGGCTGGGCCCTCATGCAGAACCTCGCCAGGGAACTGCGTGAGGCTGAGCAAGCGCTCGCGGCTCTCCGAAGCCAACCGACGCTCTCGGGCCTTGCTCCCTAACGGTGAGCAACTCGTCATGGGGGGAGGCAATCCTGCCATCTCATGTCGCAAGAGCAGGCTTGCAAAACTTGGCTACCAAGGCTAGATCAGTGTGCAAGGGCCCGAGACCCTCAGCGTGACGAGCCGGCACTTCATCACCGAATGGGCCGGGCTATGGGACGAGGCCGCAGACGTCAGGCGTTCACCCCAGCGAACACTGAGATGGCGAAGTCCTCGACGCCGTTGCTGTCAGCCAGGATCACCGAGGCCAGGCCGAGGCGCTCGGCGCGCTCCTCCAACAAGTCGACCATCCGCTCGGGCGGACCGACAAGGGCGAAGGGGCACTGGCCTAGGGGCACCGGCTCGAGCCCGTACTGTTCACACAAGCGCCGCTCGTTTTGCTCGACCTCCCCAGCCGGGCAGCCGACCACGTGGGTCAGCATCACGCTGATGGTCGGGGTCGGTCGTCCGGCCTCCGAGGCTGCCGCCGCCAGGACGCTGACGCTCTCCTCCAAGCCGGCCACCGTGGCAGCGAGACGCTTGCGATTGTCCTCCACGACGGTCACGGCGCCGCCGACGGTGGCACTGACCTTGCCGGCCTTGGTCGGCGAGTTGAGGTCGACGTGGTCGGCGTAACGGCCGGCCATCTTCAACGCCCGGCCACTGCCACCACCGAGCATCAGGCGGGGCGGGACCCCCGGATCCGGCGAGAGCGGGAGGTCGTCGGCGACGATTTGGGTGCCATGAAGATGACCGTAGCCGTCGTCGAAGAGCTGGCGTCCGAGCGCCATCGTCTCCTCCAGGCGCTGCATGCGTTGGCCGTGGGCCTGCCAAACGAGTCCGAGAGCCTCAAACTCCTCGCGGTTCCAGCCCGCCCCGAGGCCGGCGTAGACGCGCTCACCACCGAAGAGACGAGCCAGTTGAGAAAAGTGCCGCAGCAGCAACGCGGGGTGCTGAAGACCGGCGTTGGCGACTATGGTGCCGAGCTTGGCTCGTTCTGCCACCGCGCCGGCTGCGGCCAACAGGACGTACGGGTCGGGCTGGCGCCGGGCCGTGCGACGGGAGCCTTCCATGTCGAAGAACAGGTGGTCGGTGGCGAACACCCCGGCCACTCCCACCTCCTCCCAGCGCCGGACCCGCCCTGTGAGTTCCGCCATACCTGCGACCTGCGACCCGATAACCCCCCAGAGCTCCATAGCGTCGACCATAGGCCAAGGACCACAATCATGAGCCGAAGACAAGCGGCGTGCGGCGCGACATTTTCCCTATCCTCCTCACAGGTGCTCCTCAGGGGGCTTTGCCGGTGCCCACCCAGCGCTCGAAGAGCTCGACCCTCTCGGCCGGCCAAGAACCATCGCAGGGCATGGTGCCGGCGCGCAGGCGGCCCAGGATGGCACTGGCGTGCCGGCTGACGTCGTCGTAGGACCACAGGTCAAAGGCAAAGCTCATCGACTGCTTGTCCGAGGGGCGGAAAAGCTGCTTTATGTGGGCCTCGAAACTGACGGCGTCATCATCGGCAGGGAGCACGATTTCCTTCTCTCCTTGTTGAGTTGGTGGGGCGAGGGGCGATATGCGGGACCCGGGCGGCCCGGCGGCGGTGTGCCAGTCCCAGCGGGGAATGGGCATGTGCGGGGGCGGCGTGGCGCCGCTCTGGGAGTTCTCGACGGCGAGGCGGGATCCCCATTCGATATAGGACCCGAAAGCAGAGCGGAACTCGGCATCGTTGGGGAGGCCGGCGTCGGCGGCTGAGCGTAACAGCAGGGCGACCCACCGCGCCCGCTGTTCCTCGCTGAGGCCCTTGCCCAGGTGCTGGGAGAGCATCCGCGGGTAGCCGCCGTGCTCGGCGCTGTAGAGCGCCGGGCCGCAGAAGACCTCGGCCAGCCACTTGGCCACCCGCTGGGGGTGGTCGGCCGACATGGTGGCGAACAGGGGTGCCAGCAAGGGGTCCTCGGGGACGTACTTCTCGTAAAAGAGCCGGGTCATCCGGGTCAGGGCTGGTAGCCCGCCCGCCCATTCGAAGATCGTCGGTTCCTGGTCGAGGTCTTTCACCGGGTCAGAGAACTTGACGTACCAGTGCATGCCGCTGCAAAAGGGCTTGTTCTGCGAACGGCCGCAGCGGCACAGGGCGAAGTGCTCGAGCGAAGCGCCCTGGTTGCGAACGACGTCGTGGCCCTGGCCGTCGACCACGGGGACGGCACCGGTCACCCGGTAAGGCCCGTCCTTGGACACCTCGACCGCGGGGGCCCGCTTGGAGTGGTAGTCGACTCCGCCACGTGCTTCAACCCCGTCGATGGCGTAGGAGAGCGCGCCCGAGGGGCAGTCCCGCACGGCTCGGATGATCTCGTCCATACGGCCCCCACTGGGGGTCACGAACGGCCCATCGCCTTGGTGGAAGACGGTGGAGAGCCGGTCGGTGCAAAAGCCCGAGTGCTGGCAGGTGCCGCGGTTGTCGAGCACGGTAACCTGCTGGCCCACATAGGTGTCGTGCCGGTCGGCGACGCGGTTGGGGCCCTTGCCATCGCTGAAGCCTGTCCCGGCATGGGCACCGTCGCAGAACGGCTTGGTGGCTGACGCGCCGCAACGGCACAGTGCCATCTTGGGCCGTACCGCCAGCGGCTGGCCCAGCCAGTCGTACAGCGCAGCGACGTTGGTCACCAGGTAGGGCCCGGACGTGGCGACCTGGATGCGGGGGCCGAGGCTTGATTGGATAACAGCCAGCTGGGCGAGGCGGTCATCGCCGACCCCCTCGTCGGCCAAAGTCGCGCTCAGGTCCTGCAGGGCGGCCGTGGCTTCGCCCAGCTCGGCCACATCGGGGAAAACGACATGGAGCTCGGTCGCCCGCTTGGCTAGTGCCCAAACCTGGTCCCTCGGCGTCCCGTCCGGTGCCGGCACCTCAGGCGTTGAGGCGGAGACGGCCGGGGCCCCGCCATCGGCGGGCGCGCTCTCGTCGGCCGGGGGTAGCCCCAAGGCTTGGTTGAGAGGCCTCACCACGCTTTCTCGCAACCGGCGCGCCACGCTCTGGTCCAGGGCCGCCTCCTCGGCCGGCGCACAGGCCCGTCTCGTCGCCGCCAGGAGTGACCGGAGCTCAGTTCGCAGGTCGTGCATCAGTTCTCCTTTGATAGGGATGCGCTCTTAGTAGGAATGCGCTCTCCGCTAATAGACGGTCGCGACCCGACGGTGGCCCGGACAACGGGACCGTTGTGACCTCGGAAGACGCCTTAGGACTGGAACGGGTCAATGGACAGGGCCATAACTGACCCAAAACGACCAGACGGATCGGAGCCACGGCCGCTTGAGCGACCGAGCGGCCATATTAGGACCATGAAGGTTCTAGCCTGACGCTGAGGGGGCAGGGCCCCGGCGGTGGCCAGCGGCCCTAGAGATGCCGTGCGATCTGGCCCAATACCGCAATACCTTCGGCAATTGGGCCGGGCGTGTTGGCGGCGTAGCCGAGGACGAGCCCTGGAGGCCCGGGGCGCTGACGGTGCCAGGAGAGAGGCTGCACTTTTATGCCCCGGCATATGGCCTGTGCCGCCAGTTCGAGGTCGG
>CAYZVQ010000015.1:0-25796 GCA_964481925.1 uncultured Acidimicrobiaceae bacterium | reverse complement strand
AGAGGCTGCACTTTTATGCCCCGGCATATGGCCTGTGCCGCCAGTTCGAGGTCGGAAAACCCGCCCCTCGAACGTAACCGTCAGGTGCAAGCCCGCCGCCCGGCCATGGACCGTGGCCGTGGGTAGGTGGGCAGCCAGCGCTTGCAACATGGCGTCGCGTCGCTGGCGGTGGCGAGCGCGGACCAGGCGTAAGTGCCGTTCCAGCCTTCCCGATTGGACCAGTTCAGCAAGCACCAATTGTGAGAGCACGGCGTTGCCCAGGTCGGCGTTGCGCTTGGCTGCCACGAAGGCGTCGTGGTACCTCGCCGGCGCTATCACCCAGCCGATCCTCAATGCCGGCGCCAACAGCTTGGACACACTGCCCATGTAGATGACCCGGTCACCCCCGTTCGCCCGCAGCGCCGGCAATGGTGGGCGGTCGTAGCGGTGCTCGGCGTCGTAATCGTCCTCGACGACCAGCCCGCCCTCGGTGGCCCAAGCCAGCAGTTGGCGTCGCCGCTCCCCCTCCAGGACCACGCCCATCGGGAACTGGTGGGCGGGGGTGAGGACCACCACTGCCGCCCCGGTGGCTCGGAGCTCGTCGACCCGGAGCCCGCTGGCGTCCACGGCCACGGGGACGGTGCCTAATTGCCAGTTTTGCAGTTGCTGGCGAGCCCCTAGTGAGCCGGGATCCAAAAACGCGACTGCATCTATGCCGTCCTGCACGAGGACCTGAGCCAGCAGGCTGAGGGCCTGAGCTACCCCGGCGACGACTAGGACGGCGGCTGGCGGTACTTGGATACCTCGGGTCCGCGCCAGCCAATTGGCCACCGCGGCACGCAGCGGCCAGGCGCCGGCGGGGTCGCCATAACCTAGGGCAGGCGCCGGGAGGTCGGACAAGACGTGACGTTCGGCGCGCAGCCAGGCGGTGCGGGGGAAGGCGCCGAGGTGGGGTACCCCAGGTGAGAGGTCGATGCGGGCGGGGTTTGGGCTGGCGCTCTGGTTGTACTTGGCGGGCTGGCGCTCGGTTTTCTCCCCACCAAAGGGCGGCGAGGTGGACTTCCGTCGTTCAAGTGAAATCTGCCACGCCTGGCCGATGTTGTACTCACATATTTAACTTTACAACCGTTTGGTCTCCTGGTATAACTTACATACGTAAGGTAACGACTGTAAGAAAGAAGGAGACCACGATGCCCGCAACGCCCACCATTTCCCCCCGAGCCCGCTGGCAGGGCGGCACCGCCCACCCATCCAGGCGCCGCATACTGCTCGTGCTGTGCCTGTCCCTGCTCGTGGTCGTCATCGACAACACCGTCTTGAACACCGCCCTGCCCACGCTCGCTCGTGAGTTGCACGCCGGCACCGCCAGCCTGCAGTGGGTCACCGACTCCTATTCGCTGGTCTTCGCCGCCGTTCTGATTAGCGCGGGGGCCCTGGGTGACCGTTACGGCCGTCGCCTTGCCCTCATGGCAGGCCTGGCCCTGTTCGGGATGGGCTCGGTCGGCGCCGCCTTGTCGAGCGGCACGGGCGTGCTCATCGGCTGGCGAGCCGTCATGGGGCTGGGGGCGGCCTTCGTCATGCCCGCCACCCTGTCCATCCTCAACTCCGTGTTCCCAGCAAAGGAGCGGGCCCAGGCCATTGCCGCCTGGTCGGCCGTGGCCGGCGTCGGTGTCGTCATCGGCCCCACCCTGGGCGGCGCGCTTCTGGCCCACTTCGCCTGGGGCAGCATCTTCTGGGTCAACGTGCCCCTGGTCGCCCTGGCGCTAGTGGTCGTGCTGGCCATAGTGCCCGAGATCGAGGTCGGTACTCACCGGGCGCCCCTGGACATCATCGGCGTCGCCAGTTCCGGGCTCGGGCTACTGGGCCTGGTCGATGCCGTGATCCAGGCCCCCGAGCAGGGCTGGACCGCTCCCCGCACCCTGGGCGAGCTGGGCCTCGCGGTCGCCGCCCTGGTCGGTTTCGTCGTTTGGGAGCGCCGGAGCCCGGCGCCCATGCTCGACGTGCGGGTCTTCGCCAACCGGGCCTTCTCGGCTGCTTCGGGGTCGATCGCGGTGGTCTTCTTCGCCCTCTTTGGCAGCCTGTTCGCGCTGACGCAGTACCTGCAGCTGGTCCACGGCTACAGCACCCTGGCCGCCGGGGTGCGGGCACTGCCGTTCGCACTGGCCATGGGGGCCGTCTCTCCCCTCAGCACCGTGCTGGCCAAACGAGCGGGTGTTCGGGTGGTCGTGCCGACGGGGCTTGCCCTGATGGCCGCCGGCCTCGGCTGGCTGAGCGACGTCTCCCCCGCCACCTCCTATGCCCATGTCGCCGTCGCTCTGGTAGGCATGGGCACCGGCATGGCCCTTGTCATGTCGCCGGCATCGGAGTCCATCATGTCGGCCTTGCCTCAAGCCCAGGCCGGCATAGGCAGCGCTGTCAACGACACCGTCCGGGAGGTCGGCGGTGCCCTCGGAGTGGCCGTGGTAGGCAGCCTCGTCTCCGCCTGCTACCGTTCCGGCCTGGTGGTGACGGGGCTGGCCCCGGCCCTTGCCCGGGCCGCTCGCTCGTCGATCGCCGCCGCCGACCAGGTCGCCACGGCGGCGGGGCCGGCGGGGACAAGGTTGGCCGCGGCCGCCCACCAGGCGTTCACCACGGCCATGCGCGACGGGCTCGAGGTTGCCGCCGCCGTTGCCGTCCTCGGTGCTCTGGCTGCTGCCCTCGGCCTGCCCGCTCGCCGGTCGGCGCCCGTCGCAGGACCGGTGGTCGAGCGGGTGGCACAACCGGTGGTCGAGATGGTGCCGGACCTCGCCGTCGGCCCCGATTGCCTGGCTGCTTGACCCGTTCGGCGCCGGGGCGGCCCAGGGCGCTAGGGCATCGGGACCTTCGCCTTAGGAGCGGTCCCGTTAGGGTTGCGGTGGTCCGTTGGTGGCACCTTTATCTTTATCCGGGTACCTTTATCCGGGGCCAGATTTTGTAATTCGGGTGATGCCGAGGGCTCGACGGCTATCCCGGTCAGCACCAGGTCGAGGACCCTCTCGAGGACGCTTTCACTCAGGGGTTCCCTCGTCAAAAGGAACCGCAGGTACAGCGGTCCGACCAACGTCTCGATCGTCAGGAACCGGTCTACTCCAGGACGCAGCTCACCGCGGTCCTCAGCTCGATCGAGGATGGCGGATGCACGCGTGAAGCGATCGTTCCAAAACTTGTCACGCGCTGCGTCCAAGATCGGCAGGTCGTTCCTCAGCGCCATGAGCACCAGATTTTCTCCCAGCGGGGTGCCTAGGAACGCTGCGACGGCGCGCAGCGAGGCGAGCAGGTCCTCGCGCAGTGAGCCCGTGTCCGGAGTCGGGACGGCCTGGCCCATCCTGCTGAGCAGCCCATCGACGACGAGGTTGTCCTTTGTCCCCCAGCGCCGGTAGATGGAGGACTCGTGGACATCGGCCCGCTCGGCGACCTCTCTGACCGAGAGCGCTTCGTACCCGCTCTCGTAAAGGACATCCACGGTGGCCTCCAGCACCGCCGCATGCACCCGGGCGCTCCTGCCGCCGGTCCGGCGAGCCCGCGGAGGACCGCTGTCGTTGGCCATACCGGGAAGCTATCGCGTGGGCTCCCGCGTTAGCGGCACTGCAGGGTATGCTAAAGCGAGCCTACTCGCGTTAGGAGGGGGCCCTCGTGGTGAGGAGCAGTACTGTGGCGACGCCCTCCATATGACCGTCGAGTGGGGACGGCCTTTCGCCTTCGTCGGGCTGATCGGGGGACGCTGGGCCTTGATGCTGCTGGCCGAGCTGGCGGCTGGGGGCCGTCGCTACCAAGACCTTCACGACGGCTTGGAGGGCGTCTCGCACAAGGTGCTCACCGAAACGCTGCGACGCGCCGAGCGCGACGGTCTCATCAGACGACAGCTCGACCCCGGTCGGACGGGCACGGCAACCCTCTACCAGCTCACCGGTCTCGGCCGATCCCTGGAAGAGCCTCTCGCCGCGCTCGGGCGCTGGGTCGAGGCCAACTGGGACCAGGTCGAAGCGGCTCAGCGCATTTGGGACGCCCGAGCCGACAGCTGACCTCGGACGCCGGCTGACGCCGGGAATGCTGACAGGCACCTCGAGGTGCCCCCGCTTTCGTTGAAGTGCCAGTTCACCTGGTGTAGCGTGGGGGCTGACACGTCGGGTAGTCCCGTAGCCGTGTTGGATCCTGCTCAGCCGTTCAGGCAGTCTCCGGGAGCGTTGCTCCGGACCTCGGTAGCGCCAGCTTGGTTGTGGCCGTATGAGACGCCTGGTTGGGGCAGGACGACCGTTCTTGGCTTGTCGGCCCGTACTAGCTCGACGCCTCCCGCTTGAGGAGGAACGCCGTGACAACAGTTCTCGAAGGCTCGCCGGCGGCCACCGCTATGCCGGGGACAAGAAAGTGGTTGGCTCTAGGGGCGCTGGTGCTGGCCGCGCTGGCGGTGGGCGTGGACGGCACCGTGCTCAGCGTGGCCCTGCCCACGCTGTCCAAGGCCCTGCACGCTTCAGAGTCGGACCTCCAGTGGTTCTCGTCGGGGTACTTCTTGGTGCTGGCGGCGGCGATGCTCCCGGCCGGCCTATTGGGCGACCGCTACGGGCGCAAGAAGGTCCTCGTCGTCTCCTTGGCCCTCTTCGGGGCGGGGTCGGTGGCCTGCGCCTATTCGACCTCGGTGGCCGAGTTCATGGCCGCCCGGGTGCTCGTCGGCCTGGCCGGGGCCGGGCTGATGATCATGGCCTTCTCTTCCGTCACGGTGATGTTCAGCAAACAGGAGCGGCCCAAGGCGGTGGGGCTGATGTCGGCGGCCACGTTCTTGGCTTTCCCCATCGGGCCCATCCTGGGCGGTTGGCTGCTCACCAACTACTGGTGGGGCTGGGTGTTCTTGATCAACGTGCCGGTGATAGCGCTCGGCCTGGCCGCCGTCGTCGCCTGGCTGCCCGAGTCGCGTGCCGCACAGCGCCCGAGCCTGGACCTGGTCGGGGTGGTGGCGTCGGCCGCCGGACTGGTGGCCGTCACCTACGGGCTGATCGAGGCCGGCCAGGACGGGTGGGGCAACCTCGGCGCCCTGGCCTTGATGGCGGCCGGGCTGGTGTTGTTGGCCGGGTTCTTCGCCTGGGAACGCCGCCTGACCCGCCGGCCGGGGGGCCAGCCGTTGATCGACCTCGGCTTGTTCGCCTTGCCCTCGTTCACCTGGGGCGTGGTCCTGGCCGTGGTGCCGATACTGGCCCTGCTCGGGGTCCTCTTCACCATGCCCCAGTACTTCCAGGGCGTGCTCGGCACCACTGCCATGGGCTCGGGCCTGCGCCTGCTGCCCCTCGTCGCCGGGCTCATCATCGGGGCCCTGCCTGCGGCCCGGGTGGCCCAGTTGGTGGGGGCCAAGGTGGCCGTCGCCGCCGGCTTTGTCTTGCTGGCGGCCGGGCTGTTCCTCGGCGGCCTGACCAGCGTGGGTTCGAGCGGGGTGTTCGTAGGGTCGTGGATGGTGCTCGCCGGAGTGGGGACAGGCATCGCCATGGCTACGGCCATGTCTGCCGCATTGGTGGAGCTGTCAGAGGAAAAAAGCGGCGTCGGTAGCGCCGTACTGCAGGCGGTGAACAAGACCGGGGGCCCGTTCGGCATAGCCGTCCTCGGCAGCGTGCTCAGCGCCGGCTACCTCGCCCGTGTCGACTTGTCGGGGCTGTCGGCGACGGCGGCCGCGGCGGCGCGCCAGAGCGTTTTCGGTGGGGTGGCGGTAGCCAAAAAGATCCATTCGACTGCGTTGCTCCGCTCCGTCGACGCCGCTTTCGTGCACGGCATGGACATGGCCCTGCTCGTCTCCGCCGGTATCGCCGTGGTGGGTGCCGTGCTCACCGTGGTCTTCCTGCCCCAGGTGAACACCTCCGCAGAGGAGAAGATGACGCCGGGCGTCCCCAAGCTGGGCGAAGTTGTCGGCCCCCAGCCCGCCACCATCGGGGCGGCGGCATGAGCGCGCCACTGGCGGCAAAAAGTGACCATCGGTGGGCCGCGTTGGCTGTGCTGTGCGCCGCCGCCCTGATCATCAATGTAGACAACACGATCCTCAACGTGGCCCTGCCCACCCTGGTGCGGGAGCTGCACGCCACCTCGAGCCAGCTGCAGTGGATCGTCGACTCCTATGCCATGGTCTTCGCTGGGCTCTTGCTCGTCAGCGGCAGCTTGGCCGACCGCTTCGGGCGCAAGAAGTTTTTTCTCCTCGGCCTGGCTGTCTTCGGAGCGGGGTCCATCGCCGCCGCCTTCTCGGGCTCGGTCCATCTCCTGATCCCCTCTCGGGCCCTGATGGGCGTCGGCGCCGCCCTGACGATCCCGTCATCGCTCTCCATCGTCAACGACGTCTTTCGCGACCCGAGACAGCGGGCGAAAGCCATCGGTACCTGGGGCGGCATTATCGGGCTCGGGATCGCCATCGGCCCCATCGCCGGCGGCTTGCTCCTGTCCCGGTTCTGGTGGGGGTCTGTTTTCCTGGTCAATGTCCCCATAGTGGTCGCCGCTCTAATCGGGACCTTGGTGCTGGTGCCCGACTCCAAGAACCCGGCCGTCGAGCGGCCCGATCCCGTCGGTGTCGTGCTGTCGGTCGCCGGTCTGGGCCTTTTGCTCTGGGCCATCATCGAGGGCCCCACCCAGGGTTGGGCTTCAGCCGACGTCATCGGGGCCGGCCTCGCCAGCCTCATCGTTATCGGCGCCTTCGTGGCCTGGGAATCCCGCAGCCGCCACCCGATGCTGAAGTTGGGCTTGTTCGCAGAGCGGCGATTTTCCGTGGCCGCCGCCGCCGAATGTCTGGGACTGTTCGGGTTGGCGGGGGCTTTGTTCGTGATGACCCAGTTCCTCCAGTTCGACCTCGGTTTCTCTCCCCTCCAAGCTGGGTTACGCATCCTGCCTATGGCCGGCATGCTCGTGGTGTGCGCTCTCTTGTCCCCGGTGGTGGGCCGCATCATCGGGACCAAATTGACCGTCGCCACCGCTCTCGCCGCCGTGGCGGGTGGTTTGTGGCAGGTCTCAGCGACCTCTACGGGTACAACTAGCTACGGGGACGTGCTGCCCGGCTTGCTGTTGATCGGTCTCGGCGCCGGGCTGTTGTTACCGACGGCGACCAACTCGGTGGTGGGGTCGGTCCCCCAGGGCGACTCGGGCGTCGGGTCGGCCGTCAACACCATGGCCTTCCAGGTCGGCGGTGCGATAGGCGTTGGCGTGGTAGGGAGCGTGCTGGCGACCCGCTACCAGGACCACATGGGCCGGGCGCTCGCCGGGCGGCACCTGCCGGTCGACATAACGCATACGATCCTCGGCTCGTTCGGCGGCGCCCTGGCCGTCGCCAGTGGCGTCGGTGGTGCTACGGGCGCATTGTTGGCCCGCGCCGCGCGCGCTGCGTTCATGAACGGCCTGGAGGTTTCGTTGCTTGTCGGCGCCGTCGTCTCGCTAGCTGCCGTCGTCACTGTGCTCGTCTGGCTACCCTCACACGTCTTGCCAGTGCCGCCCGACCCATCCGGCGAACAGTTACTACTCCTCGATCCTTCGGCGCTACCCGACGACGACCGCGAGGTCGTCGTCACCTGAGAGCACCGAGCTGGTCCCCCGGGCCACCCAGGAGAGGCCAACATGACGACGACTGGCGGCCGCGTCTATGCCGGCAGGGCCATCGCCGCCGGCCTGGACGGCGACCAGGACGGTGCCGTGCCAAGGGACAGCCGATGACCGGCTTTCAGTTGCAGCGCCTTTCGCAGGTGATGGGGCCGAGCCAGGGAACCCACTGGAGGCCGAGGGCGTGACGAACCCGGCTGCCGCTCGCGGCCCTGATGGGCAGCTGTACCTGTTCCCGCGGCTGGTGGCGACGGGCAATTACTCCCGCATCGGTATTGCCC
Organism: uncultured Acidimicrobiaceae bacterium; assembly: GCA_964481925.1. Taxonomy (GTDB): domain Bacteria; phylum Actinomycetota; class Acidimicrobiia; order Acidimicrobiales; family Palsa-688; genus Fen-671. Next base: position 17,967 of record CAYZVQ010000015.1, on the reverse strand, counting down.
GGGTCCTGTTCAACGGGTCCGGTGACCCACCGCAGCGCTTCGACGTTTACTACGGGATGGCCGACGACCGTATCGGGGCGGCCCGCTTTGCCGTGCCAGACCTCCTGCCGCCGAGAGAGGTCTCGCTTCAGCGCCCCGTGCCGGCCAGGACCTCTGCGCTCTCGTCCGGGCTAGGGGGCTCAGGCTCGGTGCCCGGAGCCTTGAGCACCTGGCCGGGCCACCAGTTCCATTTCCCGAGCAGGGCCACCGTGGAGGGCACCAGCAGCGTGCGCACCAGGAACGTGTCCATCAGGACGCCGATCGCCAAACCGAAGCCCACATCGCGTATCTGACCGCTGCCCGGCCCGTTGCCGGCCTCGAAGGCCAGCACACCGAAGGTCCCTGCCAGCACCATGCCGGCGGAGGTCACGGTAGGGCCCGTCCGGCCGATCGCCCTCACCACGGCCTGGGACAGCTCCCGGCTACGCGCCTCCTCCCGGATCCGGGTCATGACGAGGATGTTGTAGTCCTCGCCCAGGGCCAGAAGAAAAATGAACATGAGGAAGGGCAAGACGAAGGTGATGCCCCCGCTGCCCCCGATGTCGATGAACAGCAGCGTTGACAGCCCGAGCGCGGCCAAGTACGACAGCCCGACGCTCAGGATCAGGTAGAGCGGCGCCACGGCGCTGCGCAGCACCAGCGCCAGCAACAGGCCGATGGCGATGATGGCTACGGGGATGATCTCGACCATGTCGTGGCCCGAAGTGCTGCTCACGTCGAACAGGGCGGCCGCTTCCCCGGCCACCCCGCTCTGCTGGGCTCCCGAGGCGGTGGCTGCCGCGGTCACGGCCAGGCGGACGGTCGGCGTGGCGTGCATGGCCGGAGTGGAGTCCTGGCTCCCGGCTTTGAGGGTGGCCACGAACTGCACGGTCCGCCCGTCGCCCGACACGAACTCCACTAACGACCGGTAGGAGTTGTAAACGATCACGGGGAGGCGGCCGGCCAGGTCCGCCGGTTCGGCCAGGGGAAGCCCGCTCGGAGCGCCCAGGCCCTTGTACAACAGCTGCAGCGTTGCCGGCGCCACGGGTACCCCGTCGGGGTCGAGTGGTCCGGCCAACTGGCGGCGGGGCGGCCAGCGTGGCGGCTTCGTTGCTGGGGGCGCTGTTGGGCAGGAACTGCGTGTTGTCGTTGTTGACCTCGCTGCCGAGCGAGGGCAGCGCAATACTCGAAATGACGGCGATGGCGACCCAGGCGACGATCACCAGCCAACGGAACCGCACCGTGAAGCGCCCCAGGCCGCCGAAAAAGCGGTCCGTGCGGCCCAACCCGGTCGTTTCTCCGGTGACAGGCCTGGCTGTCGCTGACATGCGTGAGCTCCGTGGGTTGCGTGAGGCGCAGGGCCCGCCGTAGTGGAGGCCCGGCACCAGAAGCGTAACTCGGCCGGACCAGGGGCTCGGACGGGTGGACCGCCCCCGAACGGCCCTCGGGGGCCGCCCGGTGGCCTCGTGTGGTTTGCTGGACGGGCGGGTCGCTGAGGCAGAATAAGCGCCATGCCTAGGACGGACTTGCCTCTCGACGAACTGCGCTTGTACGAGCCAGAGGCCACCGAGCCTCCCGACCTCGACGCTTTTTGGGCGCAAACCCTGGCGCAGGCCAGATCCACGGCCCCCGAGCTCGAACTGGGCGCCGAGCAACCCAAACTGGCCGGCGTCTCGACTTACCAGGTCCGTTTCCGGGGACTGGACGACGCGCCCATCGCGGGATGGTTGGCGCGACCGGACGGGCCCGGCCCCCATCCCGGCCTCGTCTACTACCACGGCTATGGCGGCCGGGGGGCCCGCCCGCTCGAGCTCTACCCCATCGCCGCCCAGGGCATGGTGGTGCTCTCCATGGACTGCCGGGGCCAGGACGGCGACTCCCCCGACATGGCCCCCGTGGACGCCGGCCACCACTCCGGTTGGGTCACCCGAGGGCTTCAGGACCCTTCGACCCACTACTACCGCTACGTTTACAGCGACGCAGTGAGGGCGATCGACTGCCTAGCGGCGCTGGACGACGTCGACGACAAACGGCTGGCCGTGACCGGTGGCAGCCAGGGGGGAGGGTTGGCCCTGGCGGCCGCCGCCCTATCTGACCGGGCCGGCTTCGTGTGGGCCGACATCCCGTTCCTGTGCGATTTCCCGCGTGCCGTCAGCTTGGGCGAGGCCCCCTACACCGAGATCGCCACCTACCTGCGCCGGCACCCAGACCGGGAGGCGACGGCATTAAGGACGCTGTCCTACGTCGATGTGGCCAACCTGGCCCGGATGATCACCTGCCCGGCGGTGATGACCGTTGGCCTATGGGACGTCATATGCCCCCCGAGCACCATCTTCGGGACGTACAAACGGCTGTCCAGCGCGGACAAGGAGCTCGTGGTGTACCCCTATATGGGGCACGAGCTCACCTACGACATGAACGAGCGCCGGCTGAGGGAGCTCGTGCGCCGGCTGACGCCCGGAGCTGCCGGCTAATCCCCTTATTTCAGGCCCGCATGAGCGCTATTTTGCGGCCAACATCTGCTGGACACCGGACCACACGTAAGTGCCTTGGAACTCGGAAGGGGGTTGGCCCAGGGCGGCCGTAAAGTACGAGGTGACCGGGCCGGTGGGCACTCCCGACGGGGCGATGGTGATGTCGTCGACGTGGTAGCGGGCCAGGAAGGTCCTGATCGCCCGCGAGGTGGCCGGGCCCTGCGCCGGCGGCGGGGACGGCTGGCCGTAAAGGCTCCACACAAGTATGGCTTCCGCTGAAGTCGGGGGCAGCCATACGCGGGGGCCGGTCAACGGCCGGTGGTCCGGCCCGGCCACGGCGCCCCGAAAGCCGATCAACTTGAAACGCATCCCGGCCTCTGCCTGCCAGAGCAGGGCCTGGTCGTCGGAGTAGTTCTCGTAGCCCACCGGTAGCGGGTAAGACAGGACGACGTCGCCGCTGCTGATCGGCGACCCCGGGGCGGTAAAAATGCTCGGCACCCCGAACGCCGTCGACGCGTAGGGAAGGCTCGGTACCAACGGCACCAACCCTACGACGGCAAGAACCACCCCCAACCCGGCTCGGGCGCGGGGCGTGGCCGTCCAGGGGCCGCCCAGCCGGCGCCGCCACCCCTCCCCGGGGGCGAAGAGGCCTTCCGCCACCAGACGGTCGAGCCCGACCGCCAGAACGACGGCCACGGCCAGGTACATGATGAGCGAATAGCGGACGTCTATGCCGGCGTTGATGAGCGGTATGTGCTTTATGAGGTCATAGGGCAGGCGGAGCTTGGGGTGCGGGGTCTTGCCCACGTACAGGAACGGGCCCAGGGTGACGACCCAGGACCCCAGTGCCGCCAAAGAGAAGAACTGGACGATGCCCGCTCGCCGGTAGCGCACGGCGATCAGCACCAGGATGCAGATGAGCGGTACGCCGAGGTACACGGCGTGCTCCACGGCGTTGACCCCGGCCAGTGAGTTGCCCCGGGCGAACATACCGGCTGTCCCGAACCGCTCCAGGCTGTTGGGGAAGATCAAGGACTCAAGAGTCGTGTGGTAGTCCTCGATGACGTCTATGGGGTGTTGTGGCCCCGAGACATGGAAGGGCCCCTTCAAGTACACCCAGAGCGGGTAGGCGCCCAGGACCACGAAGCTGACGGTGGCGGCGCCTAGCCCGAGGACGAGCTCCCGGACATGCTGGCGGGCCATGGACGGGTGACGGGCGGCTAGGACGACCAGGCCACAGAAGACAGCCACGGCGCACATGCTCAGCACCTCGGGCGAGACCAGCAGCTGAGCCACCACCACCACCCCGAGCAGGACGCCGTTGCGCACCAAGTGACGGCGGCGGACGACCACCTCGTCGAGCAAGGCCAGGATGAGCGGTGGGAAAGGCAGGAACATCAAAAAGTCGTGGGCCTGGGCCTGGCCTACGACATAGGGGGAGAAGCCGTAGAGGAGCCCCCCGGCGAAGGCCGCCGGCCACCAGCGGGCCCAGCGGCGGAGCACGAAGTACATGGCTATGGCCGAGAGGGCGAAGCCGAGCCGCATGACCAGGTTGAGAGCGGCCGCCGGCCCGAGGGCCCACGTGACCGGGGCGAAGGCGATCCCGAGTAGCGGCGCACCGGTGTTGCTCATCAGGTTGACGCCGTGGGGGTAGTTGACCGCGGTCGAAATGAAGGGGTTGAGGCCGTGGGCTATGGCGTGCGCCGGCCACGCCTGGAACCAGGCCTGAAGGGCGACGTCGCTGCACGCGCACGGCGGGAGGAAGGTGTTCGAGACCGGTGAGACGACACCGTACGCAAATGCCGCGAGCACGCAGTACACCACGACCACGAGCACATGGGGCGCCAGGCGGCGCCATCGGTCGTGGCCAGGCACCTCGTGGGCGCTAGCCGGTCCGGGGACGGCACCTGGCGGTGGTAAGAACTCCTCGGCCACGACTGGGGGCTCCAGGACGTTCACGCCGACCAGGCTAGTTGCGCCAACCAGGCGCGCACCCGAAGAGCGGTCGCCCCGCCACCCGCTCGGGGCGAACAGGAATGTAGGTTTGGCCCGTGGGCCGTTCAGGCGCCGTCAGGCGGATGACCGCGAAGTGACTCGATTATTCCCATCGCGAAAGTAGGCTAAGGTCACCGTCCGACGATGGGAGCACTGATAACGCCGCAGGTACAGCACGAGGAGGCACCGGGGGTGGCGCTCTACAGCGGTCAGCGCCGCTGCCTCCTGATCGTGCACGCTCACCCCGATGACGAGTCCGAGGCCGGCGGCGCCACGGTGGCGCGCTACCACCACGAAGGCGTGCGTACCGTCCTCGTGTGCTGCACGGACGGAGGCAGCGGGCGTGTCCTCAACCCGGAGTTCGGCCCCGTCGGCGACCGCACGAACATTGTCCAGATCCGGCGCCAGGAGCTGAAAGAGGCGGCCGCCATCGTCGGTTACGACGATGTCGTCATGCTCGACTACCCCGACTCGGGCTCGGTCACCCTGTCCGAGGAGGAGCGGTCGCCACGATGCTTCGCCCGCACGCCGCTGGAAGGACCGCTACGCCGGGTCGTCGCGCTGATCAGGCGCGTACAGCCTCAGGTCGTGATCACCTACGCCGACGACCAGCGGGCGTACCCGCACCCTGACCACTTGCGGGCGCACGAGCTTGGCGTCCGCGCCTTTGACATGGCCGGCGACCCCGGTGCCTTCCCGGACGCGGGGCCACCGTGGCAGCCGCTCAAGCTGTACTACTTCGTGACGTCTCGAGAACATCGCCGTTCGGTCAACGACAAGTACGTGGCCCTTGGGATGGACGCCCCCTTCACCGCCCGCGAAGGAGCCGGCCTTCAAGGCCGAGGAGATCCTGAGCTCGCCCCCGCCCAGGCGCGGGTCACCACTCTCATCGATGTCGCCCCGTTCGCACATAAGTGGATAGAAGGGATGCGGGCGCACCGTTGCCAGATCAAACCGGCGTTAGCCCAGACGCTGTCTATTGACCCGGGCGCCGTGCCCGACGTGTACGGGACCGAGGAGTACATCCTGGCCCGCGACCTCACGACCGAAGACCACGGCGCCTGCCTGGCCGAGACCGACCTGTTTGCTCGCGTTGAGTAGCGGGGACGGGGGCTCGCCCAGCTTGGCCCCAAAGACCGAACTCCGGCTTACGACAAAACAATGGGAGGAAATAGATGAGACATAACCACCGACTTGCCTTTGTGGGCGCGTCTGGGGTGTCACTGATCGCCATAGTGGCGTCTTACGGCACCTTCGGTGCGGGCACCTCGGGCGCCAGCGCCGTCAACGGCGCTTACGTCCCCGGAGGGACGCTCCAGGTCAGCATGGGCAGCCCTCCGGAATCGCTCGACCCCCAGTCGGGCTACTCCAGCGAGTCCCAAGAGGCTGACTGGCTGGCCTATACCCCGCTGGTCACCTACGCCCACAAGAGCGGCCTGGCCGGCGACACGCTGATCCCGGGCCTGGCCACCGCCCTGCCGGTCGTGTCCAACGCCGGCACGACGTACACGGCGACGCTGCGCACGGGCCTCAAGTACTCCAATGGGGTAGCCGTGAAAGCCTCCGACTTCACTTATACGATCGAGCGAGACCTGAAGGTCGGCTGGGGCGGTGACTCGTTCTACACCAGCAACATCGTCGGCGCGGCCGCCTACCAGGCGGGCAAGTCCAAGACGATCAGCGGCATAGTCACCAACGACGCCACCGGCCAGGTCACCATCCACCTCCTCGCTCCCTATGGCGCCTTCGACAACGTCTTGGCGTTCCCCTCGTCCGGGCTGGTGCCCACGGGCACGGCCATGACCGCCCTTTCGACCAACCCCCCGCCCGGCGTGGGCAGTTACACGATCACCAGCGTGAAGCCCAACGTGTCGTTCACGTTGGAGAAGAACCCTCTGTTCGCCGGCTTCAATATCCCCGGCATCCCCGTCGGCTATGTCAATGCCGTTCAGGTCACAGTGCAGACAAATGCCGACACTGAGGCCCAGGACGTGCTCAACAACACCAGCGACGAGTTCGACTGGGGCGATGTCATACCGCCCGCCTACGTGGCCCAGGTCTCGACCCAGGCCAAGGGCCGGTACACGCCGGAAACGGAGGCCGCCACCGACTATTTCTGGCTGAACACCCACATCGCGCCGTTCAACAACATCCTGGCCCGGGAAGCCGCCAACCTGGCCGTGAGCCGGGTGGCCCTACAGCGCCTGGCCAGCGGCCAGATCACGCCCACGTGCTACTACCTGCCGCCTAGCATCGTAGGCGCCGCCTCCGGGCCCTGCCCTCTGGGCGACCCGAGCGGGAACGGCTCGTTCACGGCCTCCTCGCTCGGCTCGCCGGCCGACATCGCCCTAGCCACGAACCTGGTCAAAAAGGCCGGGCTCACGGGGGCACCGGTAACGGTGTGGACGGAAAACCGCGAGCCCTTCGAGGCCTTCGTGACGTACCTCAACTCCCAGCTCAACGCCATCGGCTTCAAGTCGACCCTCAAGGTCGTGAGCAGCGGGGTTTTCGACCCCACCATCGGCTCCGCCAAAGTTGACCCCCAGGCCGGCTGGGGCGAGTGGTCACAGGACTACCCCAACCCCGGGGACTTCTACCTCGTGCTCGACGCCCGGTCCATCGAGCCCGTCAACAACTTGAACCTGGGCTATGTCAACGACCCCCACATCCAGTCGACGATCATCCGCCTCGACAAGGTGCAGTCGAGCGACCTTGCCAGCGTGGCCTCGCAATGGGCGGCGCTGGAGAAGTACGTCGACAGCAAGGACTACCAGCTCAACTTCGGCTACGAAAGCGTCCCCTTCTTCCTGTCCGACCGGGTCGATTTCGCCACCGCCGTGTTCCAGCCAGTGTTCGGTGACGACTGGTCGACGTTCGAACTGAAGGGCTAGTTAGTACCGTCGCACCATGACCCTGGACGGCACCGGCACCGGCCGCGTGCCGATCTATGAAGGCGGTGTAGGGCTCCCGGTCGTCCCGGCGGGGCCTTACACCGCCGGCGTGGGCCCGCACCGGCTGGCCCTGCGCAGGCTACGGCACAATTACACGGCCCTTTTCTTCGGGTCCCTGTTCCTGCTGGTGGTGGTCCTGTGCCTTCTGGCGCCCGTTTACGCCCGTTACATCGCCCACACGGGCCCGAACGACCAGCACATCACCGAGGTGCTCAACATAAACGGCAGGTCCGAGGACGTCGTCTCGGTGACCGGGGTGCCTATCGGCCCGACATGGCACAGCCGCTTCTTCCTCGGCGCCGACGCCGACGGACGTGACCTGGCCGTGCGGCTCCTGTACGGCGGGCGCACCTCGCTCGCCATCGGGGCCATGGCCACCGCCGTCACCATAGTCCTCGCCACCATCCTCGGCCTGGTGGCCGGCTACTACCGCGGGTGGGCCGACAGTTTGATCTCCCGGGCCCTCGACATCGTGTGGGCGTACCCGGTGTACCTGCTCGCCATAGCCCTGGGTGTCAGCCTGGCTACCGGAGGGATCAGTATCGGGCCCATCCAGCTCACCAGCGGGTCGATATTCGTGCCGACCTTGGTCATCGGTATCGTCTACGTCCCTTATGTCGCCCGGCCGGTCCGGGGCGAGGTACTGGCGCTGCGCGAGCGCGATTTCGTAGAGGCGGCGCGGGCGCTCGGGACGAGCAACCTGCGCATCATGGTGAGCGAGATCCTCCCCAACCTCACCTCGACCATTGTCGTGTTCGTCGCCCTACAGCTCGCCCATTCCATAATCCTGGAGGCCGCCCTGTCCTTCCTCGGCGCCGGCGTCCAACCGCCCGCCGCCTCCTGGGGCACGCTGCTGTCCGCCGGGGCGCCATTGTTCACGGTGGCCCCCTACCTGACACTGGCCCCGGCCGCACTGCTCGTCGTCGCCTGCCTCGGCGTCAACATTTTCGGCGACGGGTTGCGTGAAGCGCTCGACCCTCGGGCCACAGTAAGGGCGGGCCGTTGATGGGACGGTTCCTCCTGCGCCGCCTCGCCTCGGCCGCCGTGGTGCTGTTCACCGTGAGCGTGCTCACGTTCCTCATCTTCGAGGTCGTCCCGAACGGCAACCCCGCCCTGCGCCTGGCCGGAAGGACCGCCACTCCCGCCAACATCGCCGCCGTCGAAAAGGCGTACGGCTTCAACAAACCGGTCTACGTCCAGTACCTAAAGACGATGGAGGAGGTTTTCACCGGCCGGATAGTCTCGTACGCCCAGAACCTCAACGTCGTGTCCCAGCTCCGCCAGGACCTGCCGGTAACGGCGTCGCTCGTGCTCGGGGCGGCTGTGGTCTGGCTCGTACTCGGGATCGTCCTGGGCCTGACGGCCGGGCTGCACGCCGGGGGCCCGATCGACAAGACCATCACCGTGCTCAATTTCCTCGGGATATCGGCCCCTTCGTTTGTCATCGGTTACGTCCTTATCTACCTTCTCTCGTTCAAGCTCCACGTCTTCCCGTCATCGGGGTACGTCGGGCTCTCGGACCCGTTGGGTTGGGCCGACCACCTGGTCATGCCCTGGTTCAGCCTGGCCATCCTCTACACCGGGATATATGCCCAGGTGCTGCGGGCCAGCGTGGTCGACACGCTCAGCGAGGACCACGTCCGCACGGCCAGGGCCAAGGGCCTGTCCCGGCGCCGCGTGCTCGTCCACCACGTCCTGCGGACCTCGCTCATCCCGATCGTGTCGCTTTCCGGCCTGGACATAGCGGCTGTGCTCGGGGGCTCCGCCATCATCATCGAGGTGGTGTTCAACCTGCCCGGCATCGGCAATTATGCCAGCCAGGCCATCGGCGCCCTGGACGTGCCCCCGGTCCTGGTGATCACTCTTTTCGGCGCCTTTGCCGTCGTCATCTTCTCGACCATCGCCGATATCCTTTACGCCGCGCTCGACCCCCGCATCCGAGCGACCGGCGCGCGATGACCGCGCTGCTCCAGGTCGAGCACCTGCGGGTGAGCTTCCGCACGGAGGAGGGCGTGCTCCAGGCCGTCGACGACGTGTCCTTCTCGCTCGGGCGAGGCGAGCTCTTGGGCATCGTCGGCGAGTCGGGATCCGGCAAGTCGGTGACGGCCATGACCCTGTTGGGGCTGACCCGGGGGCCCAACGCCAGCGTTTCGGGCCGTGCCCTGCTCGGGGACCTCGACCTCGTCTCGGCTTCTGAACGCCAGCTCGAGCACGTCCGGGGCCGGCGGGTCGCCATGGTTTTTCAGGACCCGATGACGGCTCTCAACCCGGTACAACGCGTCGGGGACCAGATCGTGGAACAGGTACGGGCGCACGAGCCCGTGGGCCGACGAGAGGCCATGGACCGGGCCGTCGACCTGCTCGACCGGGTGGGGATACCGCGGGCGCGCCAACGTGCCCGCTCGTACCCGCACGAGTTCTCCGGTGGGATGCGCCAGCGGGTCATGATCGCCATGGCCCTGTCCTGCTCCCCCGAGATCCTGATCGCCGACGAGCCCACCACCGCCTTGGACGTGACGACCCAGGCTCAAATCCTGGCCGAGATCAAGACGCTGCGGGAACAGACGGGCGTCGGGGTGCTCCTTATAACCCATGACCTCGGGGTCATCGCCGAGGTGGCCGACCGCGTCGTCGTCATGTACGCCGGGCGCGTCGTCGAACAGGGCAGCGTGGAGGAGATTTTCTACGACCCTCGCCATCCCTACACCTGGGGCTTGCTGGGCTCGGCGCCGCGTCTGGACAAGCCCCGGCCCGAGCGCCTGCCGACCATCCCCGGCTCCCCGCCGTCGCTGCTCCACCCACCGCTCGGGTGCCGTTTCGCGCCCCGGTGCGCCTGGCGCCTCGAAGCCTGTAGTTCCGAGCCTGATCTCAAAAGCGACGGCCCCGTGGCGAGCGACCACCTGGGCCGCTGCTGGCTCGATCTCGGTACGGCCCGGGAACGCCGGGTCGTCGGGGGTACGATCGGCCTCCCGGTGCGGGCGCCCGCCGGAGCGTCCAGGCGGCCCGGGGACGAGCCGGCCCCATGACCGCCCCGGCCGCCAACGCCGTCGAGCCGCTGCTCGAGCTCGACCATCTCCGTATGCTTTTCCCGGTCCGGGAAGCCGGGGGCAAGCGGGCCCACGTCCATGCCGTCGACGACGTCAGCCTGGCCGTGGGGGAAGGCGAAACACTGGGGCTGGTAGGCGAGTCCGGCTGCGGCAAGACGACGCTGGCCCGCTGTGCCGTGCGCCTACTGAGACCGACCGCCGGGACCGTCCGCTTCGGTGGTGACGACATAACCTCGCTTGGGCCCCGCTCCCTGCGCCCGTACCGGGCAGACATCCAGATCGTGTTCCAGGACCCCCAGGGGTCGCTCAACCCGCGCAAGCGGGTCGGCCAGATCATCGGCGCGGGGTTGCGCCTGGCCGGCGGCGGGCGTCGCGACGATGCTCGTGTCGGCCGGCTCCTCGACCAGGTCGGGCTGGCCCCCGAGCATGCCAACCGGTTCCCGCACGAGTTCTCCGGTGGCCAGCGCCAGCGCATCGGCGTGGCCCGGGCCCTGGCCGTCAACCCGCGCCTCATCGTGCTGGACGAGCCCGTCTCGGCCCTCGACGTGTCCATCCAGGCCCAGGTCATCAACCTGCTCGACGACCTGCAGGAGGAGCTCGGGCTGTCGTACATCTTCGTGGCCCACGACCTGAGCGTGGTGCGCCATGTCTCGGACCGCATCGCGGTCATGTACCTCGGAAAGGTGGTCGAGCTCTCCCCCGCCGAGGAGCTCTACAACCGTCCGGTGCACCCCTACACCTTGAGCCTTCTGGCCGCCATCCCCGTCCCCGACCCGAGACTGAGCCGCTCCCGGGCACACCATGCCGTCCGTGGCGAGCTGCCAAGCCCGATCGACCCGCCCGGCGGCTGCCGGTACCACACGCGGTGCCCGGCTGCCAGCGACCTCTGCCGCCAGGTCGAGCCTCCCCTGACCGTGTACCCGGGAGGTCATCAGGCCGCCTGTCACCATCCCCTGAACGTGAGCTCGGCCGACATTGCTGCCGCCGTCCGCAGCCCCGCCTCCTCCCGCTCGGCCGGGCCCGACCTGCCCGCCGCACCAGGGGCGTCTGCCTCCGAGATCCCTGAGAGCGCCGACCGCTGACGGCGCCCGTAGTCGAGGACCAGATGGCTCGCCAGACAGGGCCTCGGCCGCTCGGGGCTCGGGTCGGTGGACGGCGTTTGTCAGTGCAGGTAGTCGAGGAACGGACGGTGACGTTCGCGGTAGACGGCCATCATTTCTCTGGCGGCGGTGACCCCCGGGACCAGCGGGTGCAACGCCAGGGCCAACGCCGCCAGCTCGGCGCTGCCCGTAGTGGCGGCCTCGACCACGGCCAGCTCGTACTCTTTCATCTGCAGCACGAGACCGCGGCTCGCTCTCGACAGGCCGGTATTGGCCAGCGGGGCCACGCCCTGGCGGTCTATGAGCGCCGGCACTTCGACCACGTCGTCAGGGCCCAGGAAGTCAAGGGCCGGCCCGTTGCTCGTGTTCACGATGACGCGCGCCGGGGCCGCCCCCGACAGGGCATCGATGACCCGCAACGCCACGCCCTCATAACCGCCCACCTTTCGGGGCCCGGCGTCCAAAGGACCGTCCGGGGCCGCGGGCCGGACGTCCGCTCGCTCGTCGCCGAAATCAAGTCGCATGTTGCTGGCCCGCCGGGCGCCCAAAAGGCGCGAGTAGACGGCCCAGGCGTCGTGCACGCCACCGGTGGCGAACGCCAGCTCCACCGCCCGGAGCAGTTCGTCATTGAAACGGCTGACTTCTTCCCCCCTGGTGGTACCAGCAGCCGTGACCCTTTTCACATAGGCGCCTGAGTCGTAGAAGTAATAGAGGTACTCGGTGGGTATGCAACCCAGCCGGCGGACGAAGTCGGCATCGAAAGGGAACCGGTGGCTGAACTTTTGCAGGGCCTCATAGTTGCCGACGAGCTCGTCGATGCGCTCTTGCCCGTCCACGACCACTGAGGAGATCCAGCCCAGGTGGTTGAGCCCGGCGTAGGAGGCGGTCACCTGTTGTGCCCCCACCCCCAGGAAGTCCGTGATGCGAGTGACTGTCTGAGCCGGGGTGTCGCACACCCCCACCGCTCTGGTGGCGCCGTGCGCGCTGATCGCCTGGGTGATTATCCCCGAGGGGTTGGTGAAGTTGACAACGGTGGCCCCGGGCGCCACTCGGGCGATGATGTCGCAGTAACCGAGGACGACCGGGATGGTGCGCAGGGCCATGGCGCAACCGCCCGGACCGGTCGTTTCGTGACCGACGACGCCGCGCTCTAAAGCCACGTGCTCATCGATAACCCGGCCGGCGTCGCCTCCGACCCGTATGGCCGAGAACACGTAGTCGGCGCCGGAAAGGGCTTCGGCCACGTCGGCGGTCACCCGGACGGTACCGGGGTGCCCGAGCGCGGCCGCTAGTTCGACCGACAGCCGACCGAGCGATGCTCGCCGCTCGGGGCTCGGCTCGAACAGCTCAATGCGGTCGAAGGTGGTCGGGCGGTCACCAACGATCGCCCTCACCAGGGCCGGGATCCGGGCCCCGCCCCCTCCGAGCACCGTCAGCTTCATGTGCTCGACCTCAGCGCGTCAGCCATTCCACCGCAGTCAACTACACATATCCGGGCCCGGCGAGAAAAACGGGTGGGCCCGGCCGTAGTGCGCCGGTACCCTAACCCCGTGAACGAGGCGCGGGCAAACGTGCTCCTCGAGCTCGAGCGGGAACGGGCTCTTGCCCGCGTGCGTGCCCTGAGCGCGGACTTCGAAGGCATTGTGGCCGCTTCGCTGGATGCGAACAGCGACGACGAGCATGACCCCGAGGGTGCCACGATCGCGTTCGAGCGAGAGCGGACCTCGGCCCTAAGGGCCCAAGCGGAAGCCCACCTGGACGAGGTCGACCGGGCGCTGGCACGGGTCGCGTCCGGGAACTACGGCATCTGCCGCTCATGCCGGCGCCCTATCGCCGCGGAGCGGTTGGCCGCGCTCCCCGTAACCCAAGTGTGCATAGGCTGCGCCGGTTGATGCCCCGAGGCTGAGCCCGCCACCGCCGGCGCCAGCTCGGTCGGGGGGGCCAAGCGAGCGCGGTTCGGCCCGCCGAAGTTCCCAGGAACTTCCGCTCCCCCTCGGTCGACTAACAGATTATGAACTGCAGCCCCGCGCCCCCGGGGGAGGTGGACGCCAATGCCTGGCATGAACACCGGTCTCAGCACAAATAACCCCGCCATCGTTTCCGCCTTCCAGGCCGCCCTCCTGCACCAGGGCCTGGTGGTCCTGTTGATCGTCGCCTTGGTGGCCGTGGCGTGGAACATCCTGCGCTCAGTGCAGTACCGGCGAGCGACGGGGGGGCCAGGGCCGGCGTTCCCCATACCCTGGTCACGCCCCGAGCCCACCGCTCGGCGGCTGCTGCGGGTCTCGTTCGGGCTCATCTGGATCCTCGACGGTATCCTCCAGGGCCAGTCCTTGATGCCGCTCGGGATGGTCCCCCAAGTGGTCCAACCGGCTGCGGCCGGCTCGCCCGGCTGGGCCCTGGACCTGGTCAACGCGGGCACCAACATCTGGAGCTACCATCCGGTCGCCGCCGCCGCGGCGGCGGTGTGGCTCCAGGTGGGTATCGGGGCCTGGCTACTGGCGGCCCCCCGGGGCGACTGGTCACGCCTGGGTGGTCTGGCCAGCGTGGCCTGGGGCCTGCTCGTCTGGATCTTCGGTGAGGCCTTCGGGGGGATCTTTGCCCCCGGCCTGTCGTGGCTCTTCGGTGCGCCCGGGGCCGCGCTCATCTACTGCGTGGCCGGCGCCCTGCTCGCTTTACCGGAGGCCGCCTGGGCTGGTCCTCGCCTCGGTAAGGCCGTCCTTCGGGTCGTGGGCCTGTTCCTTGTAGGCATGGCCGTGCTCCAGGCCTGGCCCGGGCGGGGTTTTTGGCAAGGCCAGGCCCACCCCAGCGTCGCCCCGGGCTCGCTCACCGCCATGGTCCAACAGATGGCCCAGACCCCTCAGCCATCGTTCCTGTCGTCGTGGGTGGCGGCCTTCGGCCGCTTCGACGCCGCTCACGGTTGGTCCATCAACCTCTTCTGCGTTATCGCCCTAGCCGCGCTCGGGGCAGGTTTCCTGACCGCACGGCCCCCGGTGGCCCGCGTCACCGTGGTGGCGGGCGCCGTGTTCTGCCTCGCCGTATGGGTGCTGGTCCAGGACCTGGGCTTCTTAGGGGGGGTAGGCACCGACCCCAACAGCATGGTGCCCCTGGCGCTGCTGTTCACAGCCGGCTACCTGGCCATGACCAGAGCACCCGCAACCGACGACGGCACCGTGGTACCGATCAGTGCCCCGGCCGCCAATGGCCCGTTGTGGCCGCGCCTGGCGGACAACCCGACCTACACCTTTCGGTCCGTGGCTGCTCTGGGCGCTCTAGGGATCACCCTCATCGGAGCGGTCCCTATGACAGTCGCAGCCATCAGGCCCAACGCCGACCCCATCCTGGCCCAAGCCGTCGATGGCGCCCCCCAAGCCGTCAACAGCCCGGCCCCCGCCTTCAACCTCGTGGACCAGCACGGAGCACCAGTATCGCTGGCCAGCCTCCGGGGCAAGACCGTCGCCTTTACCTTCCTCGACGACACGTGCACGACCGACTGCCCGGTGATCGCTTCGGAGTTCCGCACCGCGGACAGTTACCTGGGCGCAGCCGCCCGCCACGTCGAGATGGTGGCCGTCAATGCCAACCCACGCTACCTGGCACCCGACTACCTGGTCGCCTTCGACCAGCAAGAAGGGCTCGCGCACCTGCCCAACTGGCTCTACCTGACGGGCTCGCTCCCCCAGTTGCGCCGGGTGTGGAGATCTTACGGCGAGGCGGTGATCTACCTGCCCGCCGGGGCCATGGTGGGCCACGGTGAGTACGCCTATGTCATAGACGCCGACGGGCATACCCGCGACGTGCTGGACACCGATCCCGGACCGGCAACCAACGCCACCGAGTCGTCTTTCTCGGTGATGCTGGCCGACACCATCAAAAGCGTCATGGCCCACCCTTGAACCACCAGACCAAGCCTCATCGGCGCCTCTTTCGGGGGGCGGCCACCCTGGCGGTCCTGGCCCTGGCCGGTACCGGCCTGGAGTCCTGTTCGAGCGCGGCTGGTCCAAGCTCAGGGGCCGCCGCCACTGTCGCCGGCCCTTCGGTCCCCACCCCGCTGGCGACATCCGTGGAGACCGCCACGGGGACATGGGCGACGGTCCCCATGGGCCGCCTCGACCAACCGCTGAACACCTTCTGGCAGCTCCTGTTCCGGCCCGCTGGTGGCGCTTCATGGTCCAACCAGGTGGAAGCCACGGCTACGGCCACAAATGGCGGCCTGGTCCTCTCGCCCGGGGGCGGCTCTCTTATCGTCGGCGTCCTGCCCTCGGTCGACCTCACCTTCACACCACTGGTGGCCACGGCCGACCCGGAGCGTTCGTGGTCGACCGGGCTCATAACCGCCGGTCTGGCGGCTCGGCCCGACGCTCTGGCCGGGAACAGCGGGGGCGGCGCCCTGGCGTTGGTCAACCAGCGGGGCGGGGCCCGGGTGCTGGTCACTGCGGGGGGCCTTTCCACCTGGCGCACGTTGGTCAGCCAAAACGTGCTGTCCGGGACCGGGGCGGGCCGGTCCTGTGCGCTCGGGGCCCTCACCGCTGTCGGCTACCTCGGGGGCCAGGCACTAATAGGTGGGAGCTGCGGCCGTCCCGGAGTGGTCGGGTTGTTCACTCGACAGAGCAACGCGTGGCACCTGGTCGGCCCGGCCCTACCTCGCTCGCTGGCCGGGAGTGGCGTCGAAGTACTGGCCTTAGGGACAACCGGCCGGGAGACATCGGCGTTGTTGGCGTTCGTCGATGGCTCGGGGACCGATCTGGTCGCCGCCTGGGGCACCGGTAGCGGGGGCTGGTCGGCGTCAGCCCCTCTTCGGCTCAGCCCGGGCCAACAAGTGGCCTCCTTCGGGCCGGCCGGCGGGACCGGCCTTTTCGTCCTGCTCCGGGAGACGTCGGGCCACGAAACGCTGATGGTCGGCCAACGATCCGCCGGTTGGCAGGAGCTGCCCTCACCGCCCCCGGGGACGGCGACGGTCGCCTTTGGCGGCGCCACGGTCGACGCCCTGAGCGCAGACGTCACCGTCCTTACTTTCTGGTCGCTCAGCCCGGGGCCCAGCCGATGGGCCGTGCGCCAGGTCATGCACGTCCCGGTCCAGTTCGGCTCCTCGTCGTGAAGCTCAACGTTCGCCGGGCGGTCACAGGGCGCGCACCAAAACCACCGCCGATCGCGTGCGCGGACGCCCAAGAGAGCATCTCGGCCGGGTTGGACGGAGAACAGCCTCCCTTATCCCGCCCGGTCCTGGAAGCACACCTTGCTAGCTGCGAGGTTTGCCGGTACTTCGGGACCAAAGTCACGGGCATCGGGCGCTCAGCACGCGTGCGGAGCGCCGTGCCCGTCCCCGATGGCCTGGTTGCTTCGCTCCCGCCCCTCGTCGAGCCCACCCCCCGCCGCGCTTGGGGACGGCTCCGAGCGGGCCGTACGCAGGAGGGGCGGCGCCCGACTTGGGCGCGGACCGCCCAGTGGGCGGCAGCAATGGCACCCGCGATCGTGGCTGCGGTGGCCCTGCCGTTGGGGGTAGGCACGCACCCGCACCTGGTGCCCGATCGACCGCCTTCGACCTGCACGATCGGTCTGGCGGCGCGCCACCGGCCCAGCGGGGCTTGAGGTGACCGCTCGGCACCAGTACGGCGGTGCCGCCACCAGGGCTCGCCGTTGCTCCCAGCATGCACAAATATGATCTCGGGCCCGAGGGCCAGGGCGGGTACGCTTGACGTGCCGGAGCCCCAAAGACAGGACATCCATGAATTCCACCCGGAGCGGCGTGCCGGTCAGGGGCGTCGGCCCCGGACCTACCAAGGTGGCCTGGGTGTGGGGACCGGTAGGCGCTGAGGAGGCTGTCAAGGTTGTTTGAGCGCTTCACCGACCGAGCCCGACGAGTGCTGGTGCTGGCCCAAGAAGAGGCGCGCCTGCTCAACCACAACTTCATCGGGACCGAGCACATCCTGCTCGGCCTGCTCCACGAGGGCGAGGGCGTGGCGGCCAAGGCGCTCGAGTCGCTCGGGATAACTCTCGAGGCGGTACGCGCCAAGGTCGAGTTGAGGATGGGCCCCGCCGGGTCGCCCACGAGCGGGGCGCCTCCCTTCACTCCGCGGGCCAAGAGGGTGCTAGAGCTCTCACTGCGTGAAGCTCTCCAGCTCGGCCACAACTACATCGGCACCGAGCACCTGCTCCTGGGCGTAGTCCGCGAAGGCGAGGGTGTGGGGGCGCAGGTGCTGGTCAGCCTGGGCGCCGACCTGTCCCGGGTACGTATGCAAGTCGTCCAGTTGCTCGCCGGCCACCCAACGGGCGAGGAGAAGCCGGCCCCGGCGACAGCGCACCCCGGCCCCGGGGCCCCGGCCGGCAGCGCCGTGCTGGACCAGTTCGGGCGCAACCTGACCCAGCTGGCCCGCGAGCACAAGCT
>CAYZVQ010000014.1:28650-32868 GCA_964481925.1 uncultured Acidimicrobiaceae bacterium | reverse complement strand
CCCGGAGTTTCGCCGGCACTTTGTCCTCGAGCAGAACCGCATCCAGACCGCCGATCGGGTGATGAACCTCCTAATTGATGCGCTCGAGACCTCCGGCCTCTCGAGGGCAGACGTAGCGCGTGCGGTCGACAGCCACGCGTCCGCTATCCGGCGCCTCCTCGGCCAGGACGCCCGGGCCGCGAACCCGACCCTTCAGACTCTGACCGACGTGGCCGCCGTGCTCGGGTTCCAGGTCGATCTTGTCCCCATGGACCGACAGACCCGTCATAAGGTAACCGACCAACTGACTGTGGGCGCCCCGGCATCCTGCAGTGACGCGGCAACCACGCGTGGACAGGAACCAGTGCCGGCGACTTGAGGCCTACACCAGCGACCGTGGGTTTCGCGACAGGTACTCGTGGCCCAAGTCCAGCACGTGGTCGTAGACGGCTTCGGGGAACTCCGTCCGAAACGGCTTAGAGGCACCACACAAAACCGTAAGGAGCGGGCCCCTTCCTAAGGCTGCCGTGTCCAACTTGCAAAACAACCGGTAGTGACGTCGTTGCGCGCCATCCACACGAATTTCGTGGTAGCCGGTCATCCTGTCGTGCATTGCCTCCGAAAAACCGCCCCCCGAGAAGCGGAGCGGTGGGGCGGCCGCCACTGCGATCAGCACGGCGACGAGTTTGGCTTGGACGGGAGTAGGGCAGGAGGCGATGAACACTCGGCCCGGCATTGGCTCGTCAGGATCGTCGTCCCGGTGCCGTCGGAAGTAGGCGATGTCGTAGGCGTCAGTCGGCTGGGGCGTGGTCTTGAGCGGCCGGAGCGACTGTCGAGGTTGCCTGGGTCGACTAGGCGTCTTATCGGGCGCCAAGGGACCTCAGAGCGCCTTGGGTCTGGCTACCGCGGTACTTGGTGGCACGCACGATTCTCGTCACCGTCGACGATGACGAGAATCGGTCCCTGGTGGCGATTCCTCTCATCCGGCCAAGACGTCCGCGATCCGCGAATTGGCCAATCCTTCGTCTTCGGCCAACGCTCCGACGTAGGTGGACACCAGTGTCTCGACGCTGTGCCCGAGCCTCCTGGCCACCTCGCCGAGGGGCGCACCGGCCTTCAGCCATGTGGTCGCCGCTGCGTGGCGACAGCCGTAGACGCGCAGCGGCGATTGCCCGGTTTGCCGTAAGGCCCTCTGCCACGACCTCGCCCAATTGGAACGCTGTGGCAGCTTGCCCGTCCGGGTACGGAACAGCAGGGCGTCAGCCGCTAGCTGCCTCTCGTCGACCCAGGTCTTGAGCATGACGACGAGCACGGGAGGGATCGGGACGGCACGGGCGCCGGTCTTGGGCTCGCCAGGTTCGTCGAAGGAGATGTCGGCTTCGACGACGTCGATACGGCCCCAACCGTGCTCGGGGAGCACCAGCGCCCGCGGTCTGAGCATGACGACCTCGGACGGCCGCAGCCCGGCGTAGTACACGACCGCCGTCATCAGCTGGTAGGTCCGGCTTCCGGGCTGGTGTGTAGCAATGGCATCGATGGCACGGGCCATGGTCTTGGGCTCCGGTAACCGGCGCAAGTCCAATGGTTTGGTGCGCGCCGCCTTGCGCTGTGACCGGCCCCTGGGCCGCGGGGGCCACGGATCCGCGGCCAGGATTTCCAAGTCGACCGCCCGCCTGATGGAGGCGTGGGCGACCTTGCGGTACCGGGAAGCTGTAGATGCCGCCAGCGGCCGGCCGTCTCCGGTCAGGAGCAGCTGCCTTTCGGCGGTGGGGAGGACCTGGCGGTTCAATTGGCCCATTTTCAGGCACCAGCGGTCCAACCATCTCTCGCACTCGTCGTCCGGCGCCCCCTCGGACGATGGCGGCAGGCTGGCGAGCAGGTGAGCCCTCAGGCCGGGCGGAGGAGCCGAGGCGTCCGGGGCCACGAGCAGAGGGACGAAGCGGACGAGGGCTTCCATGGCCGAGGCCCGTGTTCGGGGCGCCCACTCCGGCCACTCCTCCACCAACCAACACCGGGCCCAAGTGTGAACTTGGACGTCGTCGGGCCCGGGCCGCCACGACAACGGCTCACCGCTCAGGTCGTCGAACGGCTCGCCAACCGTCTTTGCATGAGTCAGCAGAGACCGGTACCGCTCACCCTCGGCCTTGGTGCGGAACGACCGGCTGTGTTACCGGCCCGTCACCGACCACCGGACCACCCAGGGACGCTTCGTCCGGGCGGAAACTCGCCGGTTCTGGATGCTATAGACCTGAACCTCTGGCAGCGGGCGCACCACGGCAGGAACCTCTCTTCGACCCCTTTATTGGGAGGGGATTGGGAGAACCTACCAGGGTGGTCCGACGATAACTGTTCTACATGGGCTTTTAGGGCGATAGAGCACCGGCCTCCGGAGCCGGTGGCGTGGGTTCGAACCCCACCGAGGGCGCCAGCCAGAGGGTGTGTCACGGCCGGGCCGGCTGTCTTTGGTGGGCACCATGCTCCAGGACGCGGTTGCGACCGATGTCCGGGAAAGGTACCGCGCTCAAGTCGTCGCCCCCCGCCGCCGCCGGTGGCGCGACATACTCGAGCGAGCTCAGCAGCTCGGCATGATCGATGCCGGGGCCGACCTGGATGTAGCGGTGACCATGTTCACGGGCTCGTGGTACGCCCGGGAGCTGGCGGGCTCACCCCCACCTCGAACTGGCCGGAGCGAACGGCCCGTCTGGTGGGGCGGGCCGTCGGGGGCAGAGGCAGCCACTAGCTGCCCGTTCTGCGCCCTGCCCGCAAGACCCATAGCCAAGCCCATCGAGGGCACGCGGACCGAGCCCGTCAAGCCACCCGAACCAGGATGGCGAGGCCGTGCCCGTAGCCAGGATGGCGGAGGGCAAGAGTCAGCCGCTTGACGGGCGGGCCAGCGTCAGCGGGCACCCTGGTAAAGCTCCCCCCGCCAGGGGGAGCTGGGCGCCCCCGGCCCGTCCCCTGGTCGCTGAAGACCGCGCCAAGCTCCAAGGCCGCCGGGGAGTTTGCCGCTTTTGGGCCGCGGCTTGGGGACCAGTGCGGTGCGCTACAGGTCGAGGCCCGGACCGAGGTCGTGTGCTGGCGGGCGACACTTCCGAAACCCATTGGAGCGCTGCAGGCAGCCCGGCGACGGGTTTGGCTTGGACCGGGGATGAGCTTGGTTTACAACCAAAGGACCAAAAAAGAGGCTCTAGCCTGCCCGTTTGTCAAGACGATCGCCTCCCGCTCGACCGTCGGGAGCTAGCCGGAACAGCCCTCTCGTAACCTCGTAGTACCACTTCCGCCGCGAACCGTACCACCGGACCTCGTAGTCGCCAGACTGACCAGGCCCTTGGATCCTGGCGACGACGGTGCGATCGGCCATCGGCTGCAGTTCTTCGGCGCCCAGTGTACGGAGGACACCATCCGGCGCCTTGACAACTACTTCCATCCGGCCGTGGTCCCCGATAGAGACCGAAGGTGCCTCTGGGCGCCGCTCGAGGACGAAGACGACGGCGTCGTCCGTCATGCTCGCCGTGTTGGTCCAGTCCTCGTCCCGTCGCTCGAGGCGGTACCGCAACAGCTTCCAAAACCAGGCGACCAGGAAGAACAACAGGTAGAACCCGGCGCCACCTATGAGGCCGGCGGCAAAGACTCGGGGCCACGACGGGACCACAGTGACCTGCATGAACCCCACCATCGCCGTGGACGAACCCGTTGTCGCTCCCCAGGCGGCGACCGCGGCGCTTAGAACTCCTATCGCCAACGGTGACCACCACAGCCCCAAGAGACCATCCTTGGTCCGGAACCAGGCACGATGCGAGACGCGGTGCCGGGGGAACATCGACGTGAGTATATGACCCGCCCTCGGCTCCCGTGGTCGGCGTGTACTCGGCGCCCAAGGCGGTCGCGCCAGTGACGACGTGTCGCATCAACGCCGGGTGAGCTGCTCGCGCACGAGTATGGCGGCGGTCGAGCCTTCGCCGACGGCGGCGGCGACGCGCTTTACGGACCCGTGGCGGATATCGCCGGCCGCGAAGACCTTGGGCATGCTCGTCTCGAGCCACGCCGGCGCTCGTTCGAGCGGCCAGCTCTCGGGGTCTTGCTCTACAATGTCTCGGCCCGTAAGCACGAACCCGTTGGCGTCGAGCGCGAGGACACTGTCGAGCCAGTCGGTGTGCGGCCGCGCGCCGATAAAGACAAAAAGCGTCCCGGCGCCCACCACCTCGGTGCCGAAACGCACTGTGACGTTCTGTGACCCCT
>CAYZVQ010000014.1:24644-28550 GCA_964481925.1 uncultured Acidimicrobiaceae bacterium | reverse complement strand
CGCGCACCGAGGGCCTCGGCGAGCTCGGCGTCCACCGGGTCGACGAGCACCCTGCCGTCGTAGAGCACGGCAACGGGCAGACGGTCCGGCGCGATGCCGTACCGGGCGCTGGTGCTGGCGCGCCCACACTCGCAGCGCCTCTCCGAGCACCGGGTACACCTCCTCCTCTGGGCTTGCCCACGGCTGCCCGAAGTAGGAGTCGACCTGGTTGAGGGTGAGCGCCTGGGCCAGCTCGTCGGCTGCCGTCACATCGCCCACGTCCAGCACCAGCACACGCCGCGCCCCGGGATGGAGGCCGTGGGCCTCGACCAGGAAGGGGATGCCGTTGCTACCGGTCATGCGGAACGGCGCCAGCAGGAGCGCAACCTGCTCAGCTGCGTCGCGATATGCCGCCAGCTGTTGCAGCGCCCCGGCGGGATGGTCGGCGACGACCACGGTGTAGTCGGGCCCGTAGCGGCGCCGGAGCACTTCGTCGATCGCCCTCCGCACCGAGACATTGGTCGAGACGGCAAAGATGACCGGCATCACGCCGGGAGGCCTTCGGCCGCTGAGCGCATGCGCTCGAGCGTTTGCTCCATCCCGGCGCGCAGGTCGGTGCGCCGGTCCTTGCGCCGAACAGTTGACCGATCACGAACCAGCCGATAGCCGTGACCGGCCGCGTGACCTCGTAAGACTCGGTGACCCTGGTGCCGGTGCCTTCGGGCTGGAACCGGTAGGTCCACTCGACGGTCCCCGCGAACTTCTCGGTGCGGGCGAAGGCGAACACGCGCCCAGGCCGGGCCACGGTCACGACCGGCTTGTTCGTCCACGCCGGCCTGTGTCGCACGTGGTTCACTGCTGCGAACCGGGCACCGACCGCCGGGCCCGTCGCTCCGTCGAGCCATGTGCACCGGAGGATCTCGGGGCTGAACTCCGCCATCCGCGTGACATCGGCAACGAGGTCGTAGACCACGTCTGGCGACGCTTCCATGTACGTGCTGACCGAATCACGATCGAGGGTCTGCATCGAGCCTCCCGCGAGGCCGGCGGCGGCACCACCGGCGTACCCAGCAATTACCTAGCAGCAGGCACAGCATTGCACGCGTACCGACCCCAGGCGAGCACGAGCTGGGCGGTGGCTCTTCAGCTCGGCCGGGGTTCCTTCGGCGACGATCCGACCCTGGTCGAGCACCGCGATCCGGTCGGCGAGCTGGTCCGCCGTGTGGGGTGCCCTCAAGTTGTGAGCGGCTGCTGACGAATATTGCATCGTGGAGACCTCCTCTGGTCACCAGAGGCGCTGGATGAGGACCCTCGGCGCCTTTGGCGAACAGGCTTGGAAATTCGGCACCGCTCTGGGGGAGCCCCGGCGCGGTCCCGGTCATCTCCTTGTTGTGGGCGAAAGGGACCTAGAACCGTGGCATTTTGTGGCGCACCTCCGCGATCATGCGGTCCGTGGCGGGCGAGAGGACTTGTTGCCCGTCTTGTTACGCTGGAGGGTGCCCGCCGGGGCTCCTCCTCACCTGGCCATACCCGTAGATAGGCTCGGCAAGGTTTCAAGAGACCAAACCGTCCTGGTCATCGACCCCCTCGGCGGCCACCCCGAACTGTTGGAGCGAGTGGCCGATGCCAGGCGTCGAGGAGCCCGGATAGCGACCGTTCACAAGGGCCAGGCCCAGCTGCTCGAGCTGTCCCACGAGACATTGCTGGTGGACAGTTCCTACCCTGACGACCGCTTCGAGATGGCCCAACACCTGGTAAGCCTGGCCGCCCCGTTGGCACCGGGCCGCATGGTCCCGCCAACGGGCCTACTGCAGCGTTGGCGGCCCCGAAAATCTCCCTGCCGGGGGGGCGGGGGCTGATAGCCGGCTCGTAAGCGCCTGAGAGACCTAAAGCGCACAGCGGTCACGACCGAAGATCAGCGGGTGAAAGCTCTAAGGTGGCGGCGCGCCAGCCGGGAAGCTCAGGCAGAGGATGCCGCACGCTGGAAAGCGCACACCGGTTTAGCCGCCCTGGTTAGCGGAGCTGTCTTTGTCGCCCCGGTAATGGTCGCCATCGGAGTCGCCACAGTTGTGGCTCACCTGGTGCCAGTGCCCCGGTCAGTCCTGGGCCTGCTGGCATGGTGGGCTCTCCTGCTGGCACTGCCAGCCGGGCTCTATAGCGTGTCCAGCCGGTTCACCCGCCGGGCCTTGCC
Source organism: uncultured Acidimicrobiaceae bacterium (assembly GCA_964481925.1). Taxonomy (GTDB): domain Bacteria; phylum Actinomycetota; class Acidimicrobiia; order Acidimicrobiales; family Palsa-688; genus Fen-671. The sequence goes on along the minus strand of CAYZVQ010000014.1, from coordinate 26,380 downwards.
GTTGGCGGTATTACTGAAAATGACGCTGTTGTTCCCGGACAGGGCGCCGACCCGGATGGCGGTCGCCCGAAAGGCTGGGAGCACCAGGGCATTGCAGCGAGCTGTAACCCGCGCCCAAGAGCGGGGTGCGCAAGACGAGCCCGCCGTTGCGGCAGCTCAGGTACTGGCGCTGGCGACCTCGCTAAGCAAGCACGACCGGCTTACCCGGGGCCACTCGGAGAGGGTACGGACGCTCACAGATCTAATCGCCGAGCAGCTCAAGTTGCGGCAGGCGGATCGTGATCGGCTCCGCTGGGCCGCACTACTGCACGACATAGGCAAGCTCACTGTTCCTAGCTCGCTGCTGAACAAGCCGGGGAAGCCCGATGACACCGAGTGGAAGGTGCTGCGCCAGCACCCTTCCGAAGGAGCGCGCCTGTCGGCGCCGCTGGCGAAGTGGTTGGGGCCTTGGGCTGACGCCATCGAGCAGCACCATGAGAGGTACGACGGCAAGGGCTACCCAAAGGGCCTGGCCCGGGAGGAGATCTCGCTCGGCGGGAGGATCGTGGCGGTCGCGGACTGCTTTGAGACGATGACGGCCACGCGCTCGTACCAAAGGGCGATGTCGGCAGAGTCCGCTCGCAAGGAACTGACCCGGTGCGCGGGGGCACAGTTTGACCCGGTCATCGTCCGGGCCTTCCTGGAGGCATCGGTCGGTCAGTACCGCCTGCTGGGTGGCCCGCTGGCTTGGCTGGGCGAGTTCCCCTTGGTCAACGGCATTCCTCAATTGGGCCAAATGGCCAGTGCAGGAGGTCGCGTGGTTGGTGGGCTGGCGGCCATGGCGGGCGTCGTCGGGGTAGCGACCACCATGCACCAAGTACAGGAACACTTGCCAGTCGCCGCAGCCCCGCCGTCCAAAGGGCCTTCGTCCACAGCGACTCTAGCAACGGTCACAACTACAGGCTCGCCCGGGCCCAAAAAGGTCCGGCCAACGTCCAGTTCGGCAACTCCCCGATCACCTCTTCCGAGTGGGCGTGCCTGGCCGCCAAAGGTGGCGCGGGCACTACCGGCGAAGGACCCGATAGGGACCCCGACCGCCACTTCAAGCGCCGCGGTCGCGCAGCCAACCGGGGAGGCCCCTCCGCTAGTAACGACGACACGGCCCTCCCCAGTCCCCGTCGCCACGGCACTCGCCACCCCGGCAAGAAGCGTTCCGGTTACTCCGGACCTGACAACGACCATCTCGGCGACAAGCTTGCCCCCCAGCACGAGCACCACCCTGCCGGTGGACCCACCGGCGACCACGACTAAAAGGCGGTCTATCCCGGCGCCGAGCTCGACCACTACGACCACGACCACAACCCCGACGCCCACCACGACCACGGCCGTTCCCACCACAACGGCGACCACCACAACGGCGACCACCACGACCACGGCCCCGACGACCACGGCCCCGACGACCACCACAACTGCGCCCACCACGACCACGGCCCCGACGCCCACCACGACCACGGACCCGACGACCACCACGACCACGGACCCGACGACCACCACAACCGCGCTCACCACCACCACGGCCCCGACGCCCACCACAACTGCGGCCCCGACGCCCACCACAACTGCGCCCACCACCACCACGGCCTCGACGACCACTACAACGGCGACGGCGACCTCCCCTCCGCCGGCCACCGTCCCCGGGGCGCCCACCTCGGTGACCGGGGTGCCCGAGGACGGCCAGGTGGCCCTGGCCTGGACCG
>CAYZVQ010000014.1:17323-24544 GCA_964481925.1 uncultured Acidimicrobiaceae bacterium | reverse complement strand
CCCTCGGCCCCGCTCACCCCGGCCACCGTCCCCGGGGCCCCCACCTCGGTGACCGCCGCTGCTTACGGTCCACCGGCCCAGGGTCAGGTTGAGGTCTCCTGGACCGCCCCCACCTCTGATGGGGGCAGCGCGATTACCTCCTACACGATCGTGCCCTATTTCAACGGCACGGCCCAAGCGCCCGTGGTGGTCTCTGCGAGCAGCACTACAGCTATCGTGTCGGGCCTCGTCGTGGGTGAGCTCAACTACTTCACGGTCACGGCAACCAACGCGATGGGCAGCGGCCCGGTCTCAGCTCCATCGCCGACCTACACCTTCGTCTAACGCTGGCGGCCCAAATTTCTGCGGCTGGCTACAACTACCGGTATCGGGTACCGGTGGTTTTGGCGCAGAAAACGACGCTAAGGCCGCGGCCCCGAGCCCGGAGTCTGGCGGCCGTCGGGCCTAGACCGCTGTCAGTCGGCGCGCCCAGTGCAGGCCCCCTAGATCCCCTCCACGATGTTCATCACATCTACCGCCCCAAAGACGCGGCCGTAAGGCTTTCCGGTCAGCTCGTGCAGGATCCCTACATCCGTTAGATGTTGAATCATCCTAGTTGCGCCCATAACTGTAAGACCATAACGAGACGCAGTATCAGCAATTGTCGTAACTGGCCATTCAATTAACTGCGGCAGGAACTCTTGGATTTTTCCTGTCCAACGCCTTTGGTCAAGCACTTGTCTCGACTCGTGCACCCATGTCAATAGGCGCTCAGCACCCGCGATAACGGAACTACATTGATCGGCTATAGCGTCGCAAAAGAAGTTAATCCAAGGATTCCAATCACCGGAGCAGCTAACTGCCAGCAGGTGCTCTTGATACTCTGTCCGATGGCGCAGGAACCAAGGTGACAGGGAGATAGCCGGGTGCTTTAGTGTCTCGGACGAGAGAAGCTGGAGAACTACAATCAAGCGCCCGATGCGTCCATTGCCGTCTCCAAAGGGGTGCAACGCCTCGAACTGGTAGTGTGCCATTGCTGCTTGCACGACAACAGGCAAGATCTCCGGCGGGCTCTGCACCCACTCTTGCCAGGAGTCAAGTCCTGACCGAAGGCGGTCATCCGCTGGCGGCGGTACAAACCTTGCCTCTTGAATGGGGCGATGACGCGGCCCAACCCAAACCAGTCCTTGGCGCAAGCGGCCGACATCGTCAGGTTTGTCTTCGACATCCTTGAACAACTCATTTTGCAGCTCACACAACAGCCCAATACTGAGTTGTCGTTGACGAATCATCTCGAAAGCACCCATTGCGACCCTGACGTAGGCATTGATTTCCTTCGTCTCTGGCGAAAGAAATTGAGCATTGGGCAACTGAGCCTCGAGGAGGTCCTTTAGCATTCCGATCGTTCCCTCAAGGGCAGACGTATCGAGGGCCTCTTTGAAGAGAGTGGGTCTAATCAGCAACTTGGGGTCCGGCAGTTGGGCGCACACTTGGTCAAGCTTGCCCAGCGCCCTCGCGGCCTTCGCCACACCGGTCCACGTACGCGACTCAAGGACGACGTCACTCGGGAGGGGATGGGGTAGGTAGGCGAAGTAGGCGAACTGTCCGTGACGAGCGTCCGTGCCCTGCACTGGGACAAGTTCGCCGATCGGACTGCTTGCGATGCGCTCGACGTCCACATATAAACTATAGTGGGTCAGGACGTTAGTTGCAGGGGTGTAATCTAACGTCCTAGCTGATCATAAGGGAGGGCAATCCAAGCTCGGACTCAGCACCAGGATAGATCCGGAGCATCGTTCCTCGGTTGGCCGGAAGGCGGGGTTGAATGGCGTCGCCCCTTAATACCGTTGCCGTGGGCCTCCTACCAGGACGTTGTGGGGCCTGAGGTTCAGACTAGGTGAAGAAGCTGAGGCAAGGCGCCCCCGTGATCGGCAAGTGCCGGAAACCCGTACAGGGCGGGGCAGCGTTCCGTTTAGGGGGACCGATGAGTGGCGGCTCGCTTTGGTGCCGGCTGCCAGGTGGGCCCCTCCTGCCTCCGACTGAGGTCCCCCGACGGGTGCCCTGACCGGCCGGCTCCGACCCGGTCTGGTTGCCCACGGCTCTATTTCCTCGCCATCTGAAAGCGCTCGGCCGCCGCTCCAAGATCACCCTACTGCTCCACACTCAGGGCGGCGACACCAACGTGGCGTGGCCGCGCATCGGGTTCATAAGGGCCTCTGTCCTCCTATCCCCACCACCGAGGGCGCCGGTCGTCACCCCATCACGGCCGCGAGCACGGCGGTACCGTTTTGGAGCATTAGTTCCAGCTCCGGCGCCGGCACCGGCTTGGAGAAGTAATAGCCCTGGACCAGTCCGCAACCCAGGTCGCGCAGCATTTCTACCTGCTCGAGCGTTTCGGCGCCCTCGGCGACGGTGGCCAGACCAAGGTCATTTGCCAGGTGGATGATCGTTTGCGTCAGGCACGCCGCTTCGGCGCTGGTGGCAATGTTGTCGATAAATGATTTGTCGATCTTCAAGACGTCGATCGGCATGTCGCGCAGTGAGCTCAATGACGAATACCCGGTGCCGAAGTCGTCGAGGGCGATGGTGATACCGAGCAACCGGAGGCGCCTAAGGACGTCCGCTTTCCCGGCCGTGTCATTGATAAGCAAGCTCTCTGTTATCTCCAGGGTGAGCCGATTGGGATCGGCGCCGCTATCGTCCAGGACCTTTATCACCATGGCTTCAAATCCTGGGTGCGACAGCTGTCGCGGCGATACGTTGACGCTCATTCGCAGCATCGGAGCTCCCGAGCCGGCCAGCTCCTGAAGATCATGGCAGGCTTGGCGCAGCACCCACTCCCCGATCGTGACGATCAAGCCGGAGGACTCGGCGACGGCTATGAACATACCCGGCGGGACCAATCCCTTTTCGGGATGGGCCCAGCGGATGAGTGCCTCCACGCCCTTGATCTCGCCCGAGGCGAGGGCGACGACGGGCTGATAGTACAGCAGGAGCTCGTCGCGGTCCAGAGCTCTTTGCAGTTCGATCTCAATGCGCGCTCTGTCCAGGATGCCTTGGTGCAAAACAGGCGTAAACCTCACGTATGATCCGGCGCCGGCTTCCCTGGCCACGTTCATGGCCTGGCGGGCGGAGCGCAATAGCTCTTTGTCCGGCTCACCATCGACCTCACTGACGGCCACGCCGACGGCCGCCTGGACCACGATCTGATTTGCCCCGTCCCCAAAAGGTCTGGAAAAGCTCTCGATGAGCCGCTCGGCGGCGGCACCGGGGCCCACCCACCCGGCCGGTCCTTCGAGGAGCACGGCGAACTTATCTCCCTCCACGCGGGCGACCACATCTGCGTTTCGCAGCGTCGCTTTCAGCCGGTCCCCCACCTCTCGGAGGAGCTGGTCGCCCCGGGCGTTCCCGTAGAGGAGGTTGACCGCCCTGAAATTGTGCAGGTCGATGAAGAGCACCTCCAGCGAACCAGCGCTGCCGTGGCACCGCTGCACCGCGTTGTCCAGGTGCTCCTCAAACAGGGCACGATTGGCCAGACCGGTCAGTGGATCATGAAAGGCCTGGTAGCGGAGCTGCTCGTTGCCCTGCTCCACCTTGCCGACCAGGCGCCGGTTCAAGGACAGGTTGTCGGCCAGGGTGAGGAACTGCCGGGCGACCAGGGTTACGATCAGGGCAAGTCCTTCAAAGGAAAGGAAGGGCCCGAAGGCGCGCCCCTGCGCATATCGGGCCAGGGCGACGGCGGCGGCGAGGCCAACGGCGCCGTAAGGGGTCAGCACACTGGCCAGGGTGGGCCGATCGTAGGCGTGCCCGTCCGCTGCGGCGGGAGCAACCCTCAACGCCTTCAGCGCGCCCAGGGCGATCAAGAAGTACCCGGCGACCCAACCGGTGTCGAACGAGTTCCCGATCCCGTAGCTGTTCAGCGTGGTGAAGTAGGCGAAGCTGCTGTCGGCGATGGCGAAGGCGCCGATCCCGACCATCACCAGCCCCAGGCAAACCCGGTCTCGCCGTCCGCCCCCGATGGCGACGATCAGCGCCAGCGATACCATCAGGGCGTCGCCGGCTGGGTAGGACACGGCCAGGATCTGCTTGAGCACGCCCCCCTGGTGGCTCCGGAACGTCGGCCCCAGGATGAGCGCCCAGCTGACGAAGAGCAGGGATCCCGTGATCATGGCCGCGTCGAGCAGTCCGCGCAGGCGGTAGGAAACTTTCCTCACCGCGCCCGGGTAGGTCACCAACCCGGCGACGAAGAGCGGTACGGCGGCCAGATAGCCGGCGTCGGCCAGCGACGGGAACGGCACGGTCACTCCTCGGACCACGGCGTAGTAGCACCAGACGACTTCTCCGGCCGCCCAAGACGCACACGACGCCCCGAGCAGCGCCCAAGAGAGCCGAGCCGCCGGGGCCCGGCGCGACGCCAACCCACAAAACGCCGCCGCCACCACGGGGGCGAACAGCTCTCCAATGTCGTCGGTCAGCTCTGTCACCCCCCGGCCACCCAGGCCCGTGGCCAGGCAAAGCAGGAATATGCCGCTCAAGAGGGCGAACAGCCCGGCGAGCCACCAAAAGGCGCGAGCGTTTTGGTCGGGCTGGGTCATTTTGGCAGTCATGCGCCCGAACCGTAGAAGGTGGCGTCGCCGAAGCTGAAGACCCCGCCGTCGCTCGCCACCAGCCCGTAGCCCTGGCCGTCCGGCGTGGCGATTATGCCCACGATCGGGTCGTTCAGCGAGTGACCGCTCATCGAGCCGTAGAAGGTGGCGGCGCCGAAGCTGAAGACCCCGCCGTCGCTGGCCACCAGCCAGTAGCCCTTGCCGTCGGGCGTAGCCACCATGCCCACGATCGGCTGGGCCAGGGGCCTACCGGCGGTGGAGCCGTAGGAACGAGCATCGCCGAAGGTGTAGATCCGGCCGCTGCTGGCCACCAGCCAGTAGCCCTTCCCGTCCGGCGTGGCCACCATGCCCACGATCGGATGGGCCAGGGGCGTACCGGCGGTGGAGCCGTAGGAACGAGCATCGCCGAAGGTGAAGATCCGGCCGCTGCTGGCCACCAGCCAATAGCCCTTCCCGTCCGGCGTGGCCACCAGGCCCACGATCGGCTCGGCCAGCTGGGCCCATCCGGCGGAGCCGTAGAAAGTGGCGGCGCCGAAGTTGAAGACCCCGCCGTCGCTCGCCACCAGCCAGTAGCCCTTGCCGTCCGGCGTGGCGATTATGCCCACGACCGGGTCGTTCAGCGAGTGGTCGCTCATCGAGCCGTACAGCACGGCGTCCCCGAAGGCGCGCACAGCCCCGCCGGGCGAGGTCAGCCAGTAGCCCTTCCCGTTGGGCATGGTCGCCATGAGCCCGAAGCGGACCGACGGTGCGACGACCGTCAACGTGTAGTCGCGGGTGGCCGTCCGGCCGGCCGAGTCGGTGACCATGACGGTGAAGGTGGTGGACTTCGCCGCCGACGGCGTACCGGTGACGGCGCCGGTGAGCTTGTTGAGCGAAAGGCCCCTGGGCAGCGACCCGGTGGTCAGCGACCAGGAGTAGGGGGCGGCACCACCGGCGGCGACCACGGTCTGCCCGTAGGGGGCACGGACCTGGCCGATGGCCAGGGCGATGGTGGTCACCGACAGGTTGTGGGTGATCGTCCAGGTGAAGCTGGCCGTACCGGTAAAGCCGGCGCTGTCAAGGGCGGTGAGGACCACCGGGTAGGTCCCGGCCGCCGTGGGCATGCCGGTGATGGCGCCGGTGGCGCCGGCGATGGACAGGCCGGCGGGAAGGCCGGTGGCGGACCAGGTGAAGCTAACCCTTGGCTGCGTGTCCGTCGCCGTACTGGTCTGCGGGGTGATAGCCGTGCCCGACGCGTCCGACAGGGCCCCGGGATTGGCGACGGTGACGGCGCTGGTGACGGTCCAGATGAAGCTGGTCGAACCCTGGGCGCCGGAGCCGTCAGAGGCGGTGAGGGTCACCCCGAACACCCCGGCCGCCGTGGGCCTGCCCGTGATGACGCCGGTGGCGCCGGCGATGGACAAGCCGGCGGGAAGGCCGGTGGCGGACCAGGTGATGGTGGCGGCGTTCGAGGAGTCCTTCGCCTGATCGGCGATGGCGGCGATGGCCGGGCCGGACAGGTCCGATTGGTTACCCGGGTCGGTGACCGAGATCGTGTTCGGCTGGGACGAGCCAGGGCCAGGACCAGAGCCAGAGCCAGGACCGGGCCCGGGGCTGATGACGGGACTGGTGACGGCCCACGTGAAGACGGCCGCACCCATGGCCCCGCCGCTGTCGGTGGCGATGAGGGCGACCGAGTAGGAGCCGGCGATGGTCGGCGTACCCGAGATGGTGCCGCTGGCCGGGGCGATGGACAGGCCGGCGGGAAGACCGGTCGCGGACCACGAGGTGATGGTGGCGCTGGACGAGTCCGTGGCCGTGTTGGTCACCGGGGTAATGGACGTGCCCGAGATATCGGACTGGGCGCTCGGGACCGCTACGGCTACGGCCCCGGTGACGGTCCACGTGAAGCTGGCCGCCCCCATGGCCCCGGAGCTGTCGATGGCGGTGAGGGTGACCGGGAAGGCCCCGGCCGTGGTCGGCGTGCCGGACACGGTGCCCGTGGTCGGGTCGGTCGACAGCCCGACGGGCAGGCCGAGGGACGACCAGGAGGTGATGGTGGCGCTCGAAGACGAGTCCGTGGCCGTGCCCGCGAGCGGGGTGATGGCAGTGCCAGCCGCGTTCGATTGGTTGTCCGGGTTGGTCACCGACACGGTGTTGGTGCCGACCGGGCTGACGATGGTCCAGGTGAAGGCGGCCTCACCGCTGAAGCCCGAGCCGTCGGTGGCGCTGAGGCTGACCGGGAAGGCCCCGGCCGTGGTCGGCGTGCCCGTGACGGTGCCCGTAGCCCAGTTGACCGAGAGGCCGGACGGTAAGCCGGTGGCCGCCCAGGTGACGCTGGCCCCTGCCTCCGTATCGGTGGCACTGCTGGTCATCGAGGCGATAGCCGTTCCCGATGCGTCCGACTGGGCGCCCGGGTTGGTCACCGTCACCGTGTTGGGGGTGACGGCGCCGGTGATGGTCCAGGTGAAGCTGGCCGAGCCGTAGTAGCCCGAACCGTCGGTGGCGGTGACGCCGACCGAGAAGGCCCCGGCGCTGGTCGGGGTGCCGGTGATGGTGCCGGTGCCCGAGTTGAGGGCCAGCCCGGTGGGCAGGCCGGCGGCCGACCAGGTGAAGCTGGCCCCGCTCTGGGTGTCGGTGGCGGACAGGTGCAGGG